>JAHDSS010000480.1 GCA_018432565.1 Kiritimatiellia bacterium | reverse complement strand
CATCTGTGCCGCACCCAGGTCCGGGTGCGGGTGCCGTCCGCCGCCCTGGCCGAGCTGCTGCGGGATCCGCTGGGCAATCACGTGGTACTGATCAAGGGGCACGTCAAGAGCCGGTTCCGGGAGGCCTTTGACTGGATCGGAGCGGCACCGGCTTCCGGGCAAAAGGACGTTGCGCGCGTTCCGGGCCTGCGCTAGGCTGACTGCTCATGAAGACCGCCGTGTTATGTCTGGGATGTCTCTGGGCGGCCGCGTGGACCGTGGCCGCCGAGTCGCCGCGCACCCTGGCCGATTACCAGGTGATCCTGAGCCGCCAGCCGTTCGGGACGCCGCCGGAGGACGCGCCGCCGCCCGAGCGGGTGATCCCCGTCCAGGAATCCTTCGCCGCCAACATGATTCTGTCCGGCCTCTACGAAGAGGATGACGGGAATCTGCGGGCGGCGGTGGTGGACAAGAAAGACAACCGCTATTTCTCGCTGGTGGTGGGGGAGGTGGACGAAGGCATCGAACTGCTGGACGTGGACTACGACAAGGAGGAAGCGGTCCTGAAGAAGGGGGACGAGGTGGTGGTGCTGCGGATGAGCGGGGCGGCGGGATCGCAGGTGCTGACCACGGCGGAACAGGAAGACCGCATGAAAGAGGCGCAGGAGCGGCGGCTTTCCTATGCCGAGCGCCGCCGCCAGCGGATGCTGGCGCGCCAGAAGCCCGTGGAAGTGCCCAAGCCCATCTACACGGGCGAGGAACTCGAGCGGCACCTGCAGGACTACCAGATGGAAGTGATCCGCCAGGGACTGCCGCCGCTGCCGGTGCAGCTGACGCCGGACCGCGATGCGCAGCTGGTGGCCGAAGGATTTCTCGATCCGGTGGACGAAGACGGATACATCACCGAGTATCCGGAGGAAGAGCTGTATTACGAAGAAGGCTACTGATTGAGAGCCGGTCGGGAGGGGGGCCAGTCCCTCATCCTTGATGCCAAGTGCTTCGCTCGGCCACTTGGCGGGCAGCTGGTCATCTTTCTGCCCTTCCGTCCGGCTCCACCGTCAGCCTACACCGGAAGCCCGGAAAAGCAAGAAACCGGAGCCGGATTTTTCAGGGAAACCGAGGGGTCGGCGATCCGGCGGGGTTTTCTATACATATTGCAATAACTATACATATTGCAATAACTATATACTGCCGGCGTTCACCCGGCGGGTGGCTGGCTGAACAGATCGGGTTCGGGAGGCGGCGGCTGGACCTCCTCGGTCAGGTTGGGGGAATCCTGGCGGGCATCGTTGACGCGGGAGCTG
>JAHDSS010000541.1 GCA_018432565.1 Kiritimatiellia bacterium | reverse complement strand
GAGTCCACCTGGGCGCTGACGAACGGGGCCTTCCCCGGGCGCGAACTGGGCCAGCTGACGGTGGTGGGGCGGAAGACTCCGGTGCGGGTGTACGAGGCGACGGGGCTGGAAGGCGAGCCGGCCCGCGCGGCGGACCGCTCGTTCGAAGACGCCCTGGCGCAGACGCGGGCCGGGCAGTGGCCCGAGGCCGCCGCAGCGTTCGAAACCCTGAACGACGATCCCGCGGCGCAGACCTATGCGCGGAAGTGCCGGGAACTGGCTGCGGCGGGTTCCGGCGCGGCCTGGGACGGCATTTGGAACCTGACGGAGAAATGAGGCGGACGGCATGAAGGTGTTTCTGGGCGGGGCGCGGGGCAGCTGGCCGGTGTCGGGCGGCGACCAGGTGAAATACGGCGGCGATACGTTTGCGCTGCTGGCGGAAGGCGCGGACGGAACGCAGGTGCTGGTGGATGCGGGCAGCGGCCTGCGCAATCTGCTGGAACGCCTGCGGCCCGGGGCCACCTTGTTTTTCACCCATACGCATCTGGATCATCTGATCGGCCTGCCGTTGCTGGCGGGTGAGGCCTGGCCCCGGCAGCTGGTTTCGCCGCGCGGCGGCCTGCCGGACATTCTCGCGCGCGTGTTTTCCCCTCCGGTCTGGCCCGTGGCCCTGCCGGCAGCCGAAACCCCCGTGCCGCGCGAGCCGTTGACGATCGGCGGCCTGCGCCTGAGCTGGCGGGAAGTGCCGCATCCGGACGGCTGCCTGGCCTGCCGGGTGGACGAACCGGCCACCGGGGCTGCCGTCGTCGTGGCGACCGACATCGAATGGCAGGCCATGTCCCCGGACGCGCAGGAGTCGTTTGCGGACTTTGCCCGAGCCGCGGATCTGCTGGTGTTCGATGCCCATTTCAAGCCGGAAGAATATGCCGCCCACAAGGGCTGGGGGCACAGCACCTGGGCCGATGCCCTGGACGCGGCGCGCCGCTGCGGAGC
Organism: Kiritimatiellia bacterium; assembly: GCA_018432565.1. GTDB lineage: Bacteria > Verrucomicrobiota > Kiritimatiellia > CAIQIC01 > Lenti-01 > JAAZFE01. The sequence continues at coordinate 4,834 of JAHDSS010000541.1, read as the reverse complement.
GACACAACTCTGGCTGATGCACCATGCGCCCGAGCGCACCGATGCCGAGCTGGATGACATGGCGGCGCGGGCGGCGGCGGAATTTCCGGGAGCGGTGTTTGCCCGGGCGGGTGTTGGAAGGGAGATCTTGCATGAATAGCGCATTGGGGTTTCGGTTCATCGAAGCAGGCCTGCTGACCGGGGCCTTGCTGCTGGCCGCGGTGCTTTCCCTGTGGCCCCGCCGCCGATGGCGGGAACAGGCGGATGCCGCCCGCGGGCCGCTCGCCGCCTGGATTCGGACCCTCCTGGCCACCCTGGCGTTTCCGCTGCTGGCGCTGGGCATCGGCTGGCTGGCGCTGTGGCTGCCGCACGGCGCGGCCTGCCCCTGGGCCGGGCACCTGCCGGCTCTCCACCGCACGGCCTGGAGCCTGTTCTGGCTGATCATGCTGGCCTATCTGGCGGGAGAGGTCACGGTCATGCGAATCGCGGCCGCGGCGGGCCGTCTTCCGATGCCGGCGCTGCTGCGGGGCGTGCTGCGCCTCGCCGCGGGGGCCCTGGCGGCGTTTTTCGTGCTGCGCCTGGAACTGGGCTGGAACATCACCCCGCTGCTGGCTTCGACCGCCCTGGTCACGGCTGTCGTGGGCTTTGCCCTGCAGGGCGTGCTGGGCAACCTGCTGGCCGGCATGTCGCTGAACCTCACCGGGGCGCTGGCGCACTGAGATTGGGTGGTTCTGGACGACCTCGAAGGGCAGGTCGGCGAAATGAACTGGCGGGAAACCTGGATCGTCACCCGCGAGAACATTCCCGTGCGCATTCCCAACAGCAGGGTGGCGGATGCGCGGATCCGCAATCTCAGCCGCCCTTCCGGGCCCCGGCGCTGCTCCGTGTTCGTGGATGCCAGTTACGGCGATCCGCCGGACCGGGTGCTCCGGGAGCTGCTGGCGGCGGCGGATGCCGTCAAGGAGGTGCGCAAAACGCCCGCGCCCCTGGCCATGGTGCTGGAATACAAGAGCTACGGCATCGGCTATGAACTGCAGCTCTGGCTGGACCACTACGCGTTCCGCCGTCCGATCATGGGCGAGGTGCGTCGCCACGTCTGGTACCGGTTCCGCCGCGCCGGCATCCAGATTCCCTATCCGGTGACGGATCAGGTGCTCAACGATTTCATGGAACGGGCCATCGTGCCCGCGGAACCGAAGGCGGCGGAAGCCGCCGCCCGCCGCCGCGCCGCCGACCTGCTGCAGAGCGATTTCGTCCGGCAGGTGCTGAGCGGTTCCGATGGCCGCCTGCTGCTGCCGGAGGAGGAGCTGGCGGCGTGGGCCGCCCGGCTGGAAAGCGTGCCGTTCGGGCGCGGCGAAACCGTGTTCCGGCAGGGGGAGGCCGGCGACTGCTGCTATGTGGTGCTGTCGGGCCGGCTGAAAGGACGCATCCGGCACGGCGACGGCGAAAAGGAAACCGCCTTTGAAACGGGGCCCGGCGCCGTGGTGGGCGAAATGAGCCTGATGACCGGCCTGCCCCGGACGGCGGAAGTCACGGCGGCGGAATCCGCCGAACTGCTGCGGATCCCGGCGGCGGACTTCGCGGAACTGCTGGCCCGGCAGGAAGGACTGGCGGAACAGATGAGCCGGCTGATCGCCGACCGGGTGCAGAAGAACCGCCGGCAGTTTGAAGAGTTGCTGGCGGCGGATGAGGCCGGGGCGCGGCAGGCGCTGTCGCCCGAGGGTCTCCTCCGGCGCTTCTGGCGGCTGCTGAAGGGAACGCGAGACCGGTGAAATTTCAGTAAAATCCGTCCGGGTTTGCGGTTGATTTGACCGGGGCGAATGCCTACAGTTCCGGTGGCGGCAGGAGACTCCTCCGCCGCGAAACGAGGTGACCGATGAATGTGGCGGGTGTGATTCTGGGCGGAGGCGAAGGCAAGCGGCTGCAACCCCTGACGCGGGACCGCTGCAAGCCGGCGGTGCCGCTGGCCGGCAAGTACCGGCTGGTGGACATTCCCGTCAGCAACTGCATCAACAGCGACATCCGGCGCATCAACATCCTTACGCAGTTCAACAGCGTATCGCTGCACCAGCACGTGCAGAACACCTACGTGTTCGATCCGTTCCACCACGGCTACGTGCGCATCCTGGCCGCCCAGCAGACGCCCGGTCACGAGGCCTGGTTCCAGGGCACGGCCGACGCCGTCCGCCAGAGCCTGCGCTACATCCTCGACTACAAGCCGGATCACATCCTGATCCTCTCCGGCGACCAGCTCTACCGCATGGATTTCCGGCCGGTGCTGGAGGAGCATATCCGCAACCGCGCGGACGTGACGATCTGCACCAAGCCCGTGCCGCGCCAGGAAGCCGGCGCCCTCGGCATCATGCAGGCCGATGCCCTGGGGCGCATCGTGCGCTTTGTCGAGAAGCCCGGCGACAGCCCGGTGCTGGACGAGCTGCGCGAGCCGGCGGCCGGCCCGGAGCGGTTTCTCGCCAGCATGGGCATCTATGTGTTCAATACCGATGTCCTCCTGGACCTGCTGGACGGCGACGGCAAGGATTTCGGCAAGAACATCATTCCCTGGGCCATCGAAAACCGTTCGGTGTTCCGCTATCTGTTCGACGGCTACTGGCGGGACATCGGGACCATTCGCGCCTTCTGGGAAGCCAGCCTCGAACTGGCCGATCCCCTGCCGCAGTTCAACCTCTACCAGCCCGGCGCGCCGCTCTACACCCACATGCGCTACCTGCCGCCCTCCAAGATCAACTGCTGCGATCTCAACCGCGCCCTGCTCAGCGAAGGCTGCATCATCTCCGGCCACCGCATCCTGAATTCCATCGTCGGCATCCGCGCCAAGGTCGGCGAAGGCACCGTCATCGAACACGCCGTTCTCATGGGCGCGGATTACTACGACCCGGCGGAGCTGCCGGACGGCCAGGTGCCGATGGGTATCGGCCGCGACTGCTTCATCCGCAACGCCATCGTGGACAAGAACGCGCGGATCGGCGACGGCTGCTACCTCACCCCCGACGGCAAGGACGACATCGTCACGGACACCTACACGATTTCGGACGGCGTGATCGTCATTCCCAAGAACGCCGTGATCCCCCCGGGCACGCGCATCTGATCCGGAATTACGGCACCGGCTGATAGGCGGGCAGGGCCGGGCGGCGCCGGGGGCCGGCGGTGCCGCGGTCGAACGCCGGGGCGGCGGTGCTCGGGCTGTCGCCTTCGCGAAGCCGGGCCCCCCGGCAGGCGGAAACCAGGCCGTAGCATTGATGGATCAGGCGGTCGATGGCGGCATGGTCCGCGGCCGCCGACCGGCGTTTCACCGCTTCGAATTTCTGTCCGGCCTGCCGCGCGAGATCCTCGGCCGGATCCAGCCGGTCCAGTTGGTCGGGGTGCGCCTTGAAGTGGTTGAAATGCTCCAGGGCCTGATTGAACAGGCGGGCGCCTTCGCGATAGTCCGGCAGCGTCTTGTACGTGCCGTCCGACGGCGGGGTTTCCGCGGGCTTGGAGTCCTCGGCGGCGCGCGCCGCCTGCGCGGACAACTGCCGGCGGATGTCTTCCGTCAGGCGGCGGGCCGCGGCGACATAGGCGTCCAGCGGCACCCCGGCGGGCGCGCCGGGCTTCAGGGCATCAAACTGGCGCCCCGCCGCCGCCGCGTCGCGTCCGATGGCGATCAGTTCTTCGGGGGAAACCGATGTCCCCTTGGCTGCCCGCCGGCGGTCCAACGTGTGGTTAAACAGGCGGACCGCCTGCACGAAGTCCGGATGATCCCACAGCGCCGCCGACAGATAGGTCAATTCCCCGCTCGCGGCGGGGCCGGGCGCCGCGGAAGAAGAGGGTGCCGGCTGCAATGCGGGGGCGGGCGCGGGCGCACCGGGAGGCACGGTGGTTTCGGCCGCTGGCGCATCCGTTGACTGGTTCTCCGGCAGCCACCAGGGCAGCCACCAGTCCTGAAACAGCCAGAGCACCGATCCCAGAATGATGGCCAGCAGCAGCCCGGCGACCAGAAACCTCGCCGACCGTTTCCGCGGGCGCGCCAGTTTCAGCGCATAGGCCTCGGCCCGGGTCAGCCGGATGGTCTTGGGCCCGGCGGGCGGTCGTTCGACGTCGGAAGGATGAGCCATCGGATTACCATGCGGAATCCCGCCATGAAAAACAAGCGGAGATCGGGGTCAGGCCGTAACAATAAACTTTCATGAAAATTTATTGTTACGGCCTGACCCCGATGACGCTTTCGGCCCCGGGAACAGGATTTCGGGGATTATGGTTGTTATAACAACCATAGTATGGATGTTATAACAACCATATCCATGTCCCGCGGGCGTATTGGATTTTGCGGCGCAAAACACCGGCTTTGTTTTTCGGGACGGGGGGGGTATAAGGAGGGACAATGAAGGTGTGCATGGACATCCAGGCGGCGCTGGGGCAGCGGGCGGGCGTGGGCCGCTATGTCCGTGAACTGCTGGCGCATCTGGGACCGCTGGCCGGCGACGATGAACTGTCGGCGTTTTTCTTCGACTTCAAGCGCACGGGGCTGGAGTCGCCGCCGCCGGGCGTTTCGCTGCGCGCGTGCCGGTGGCTGCCGGGACGGGCGGCGCAGGCGGTCTGGAAGCGCCTGCCTGTTCCGCCCTATGACTGGCTGGCGGGATCGGCCGATCTTTACCATTTTCCCAATTTCATCCGTCCGCCGCTGTCACGCGGGAAAAAGTCGGTGGTGACGATCCACGACGTGTCCTTTCTGCGCCTGCCGGAAACGACGGAGGAAAAGAACCTCGCCTGGCTGTCGGCGGAAATCCGCCGCACGGCGGAACGCGCCGACGCGATCCTGACCGACAGCCGGTTTTCCGCGAGAGAGATCGTGGAGCTG
>JAHDSS010000053.1 GCA_018432565.1 Kiritimatiellia bacterium | reverse complement strand
CTGCTGCCGCTGGAAACGCCGCTGACGCTGGAGCGGATGGCGGGCTGGATCATGGCGCCGGCCATGTGGCTGGCGGGGGTGCCGTGGGCCGAGGCGCAGGCGGCGGGGGAATTGATGGCGCTCAAGACGGTGTTCAACGAATTCGTGGCCTATCTGGCCCTGGCGCGGCAGGATCCCGCCGCGCTGTCCGTTCACAGCCGGTTGATTGTGATCTACTCGTTGTGCGGGTTCGCCAATTTCAGCAGCATCGGCATTCTGGCCGGTACGCTGTCGGCGCTGTGCCCCGAGCACAAGCGCACGATTGCCTCCCTGGGCTTCAAGGCGATGGTGGCCGGCACCCTCGCCACCCTGCTGACCGGCGCCGTGATCGGGATCATCATCAAGCCCTGATCGCGATCGAACCGCCGGCCGCCACAACGGCTCACCGCAAGAATCGGAACCCAAGGGGACAGCCAAGCAGGAAAACAGGAAACACAGGAACACAGGAAAACCTCGAAATGGAGGGCTGGAGGGGCAGGCTCTGTCCTGCCCGGTTTGCGGATCGGGAACGGGACAGCCGGAACAGCCGAGCTACGGATTTCACGGATGGCACGGATTCGGAATGGGATCGGGACAGCCAAAGCGGTGCCGCGGCCGTTGGCCTTGTCACCGCAGTCCAAAGGGAACAGCCGGAACAGCCGAGCTACGGATTTCACGGATGGCACGGATTTGATCCTCTGATCGTTGGATCGGATCCGTATAATCCCGGTTCCATCCGTAGCCGAATGGATTTTGATGGTGGGGGGAGGGCAGCCCAACCACGAATCCCGACCTCTTGCAGAGTCGGGACGAGTGGGGATCGGGCAGGTAGGGCGCACCCTCCGGGTGAGCCGGGATCGGACAGCCGGAACAGCCAAACTACGAAACACGCGAAAGGCACGAAATGGGGAAAGGTGGGGGAACAGCCAACAGCCGGAACTACGAACCTGCCACGCGGCAGGCGTGGTCACACGAATTACACGAAAAGGAAAGGTAGGGCGGGCTGGCCCAGCTCGCCGCGACTGTAGCTGCGCCCGCTGGGCGCGGCGGATCGAACAGCCCGTTCACCACAGATCCCGACCTCTTGCAGAGTCGGGACAGAGGGCCACAGCGCGGCGGAGCCGCAACCAAAGAAGCAGGGCCACGAAAAACACGAGAAGCCACAAAAAGGGGTGCCTTGAATGGAAATCAATAGAGGCTCTTGCAAAACTCCGTTTTGCCAGAGCCGTATTCAGAATCCAGAATTCAGGATTCAGAATGATCAACCACTGAACCGTCTCTCCTCCATCGCATTGCAACATTCTGACTGCTGACTTCTGACTCCTGAATACACTCTTGCAACAACTCCGCCAGGAGTTTTGCAAGAGGCTCAACAACCTATGCGATGTAGTCTTTGTGTCTTTTGGTGTTTTTGGTGGCCATGAGGGTTTTCGTTTGGCTTGCCCATAAAATTGAGCATCTCAGCTTGTATGCGGGCATGTGTTGGAACGAAAAACGTGCATGAACAACAAGAAGTTGATGGATAGTAGTGCAGAGACACACCGGGAGGGAAGACGGGAGATTGGACTCCCGCCAAGTCCGCAACGATCGCCAAGAGGGGATGCACATTTCCTGATTACGGGACGAACCCTTGGGAAAAATCCGGATTTTCCACACCGTGGAAAAATCGGGCCTGTTTTTCCACAGTGTGGAAAAACTTTTTCCATAGCGTGGAAAATGCGCCAAAAAAATTTCCATGGCGTGGAAAATCCGGAAAACCGGGCTTGCTCAGGGCATACGACGTGTTTTCTCCGAGCGGCCTGCCATGAGCCAGTGAGCGGAGCGAACGCGTCGAATGGCGGAGAGAGAGGGATTCGAACCCCCGTCCCGCTTGCGCGGGATCCGGTTTTCAAGACCGGCGCGTTCGGCCACTCCGCCATCTCTCCACGGTTGCCGGCATCAAGATAACGCAGGGGGGCGGGGAAAGCCAAGCCGATCCGCCGGGCGCCCGCACGCCGGGCGGGATGGCGGAATTGGTTGCGCGGGGAGGGGCGGGGAGGGTAGAGTCGCGGCTTTCTCGATTCGGGAAGGAACAGGCGTATGAAGATGCGGACACATACTTGCGGCGAACTGCGCCCGGCGGATGCCGGCGCAAAGGTGAATCTGTGCGGCTGGGTGGACAGCGTGCGCGACCACGGGGGGCTGATTTTCATTGATCTGCGCGACCGCTACGGCCTGACGCAGTGCGTGTTTGATCCGCAGGATTCGCAGGCGGCCTGGGATGCGGCGCAGGCGTGCCGAGCGGAGTACGTGGTGCGGATTTCCGGCGAGGTGCGCGTGCGTCCGCCGGAGATGGTGAACGAGCGCATCGCCACCGGCGGCATCGAGGTGCGGTCGGGCGCGATCGAGGTGCTGAACAAGGCGCTGACGCCGCCGTTCCCGCTGGACGACCGCGAGGCGGGCCACGTCAGCGAGGACCTGCGGCTGGAATTCCGCTATCTGGACCTGCGCCGTCCGGGGATGCAGCAGGCGCTGATGCGCCGCCACCGCATTCTGCAGGCGGCGCGGAACTATCTGGACGAGCAGGGGTTCGTGGACATCGAGACGCCGATCCTGACCAAGAGCACGCCGGAAGGCGCGCGGGACTACCTGGTACCGAGCCGGGTGTGCCCGGGAACGTTTTTCGCCCTGCCGCAGGCCCCGCAGCAGTACAAGCAGCTGCTGATGATGGCGGGCATGGACCGCTACATGCAGATCGCCCGGTGCTTCCGCGACGAGGATCTGCGCGCCGACCGCCAGCCGGAGTTCACGCAGATTGACCTGGAAATGTCGTTCGTGACGGCGGAGGACATCATCGAGGTGGTGGACGGCATGGTGGCGCGGGTGATGGAGGCGGCGGGGCTGCCGGCGCCGGAACTGCCGCTGCCGCGGATGACGTACCGCGAGGCCATGGACCGGTACGGCAGCGACAAGCCGGACCTGCGCTTCGGCATGGAGATCACGGATCTGGCGGAGGTGTTCGCGGGCACGCAGTTCAAGGTGTTCGCCCGCGCGCTGGAGAGCGGAGGCGTCGTCAAGGCGATCAATGCCAAGGGGCTGTTCCAGGCGCCGATCAAGATGGTGGAGGAGGACTGGACGGGCCTGGCCAAGGAAGGCGGCCTGGGCGGGCTGGCCTACATCCGCGTGCAGGAGGACGGCACGTGGAAGTCGCCGATCGTGAAGTTTTTCTCCGACGCGGAGAAGGCGGGCTTGCAGGCGGCGCTGGGGATCGAGCCGGGCGACCTGGTGCTGTTCGGCGCGGACCGGGCGGAGAAGGTGCTGCCGGTGCTGGGGCGCATCCGCCTGCTGGCGGCCGCGCAGGCCAAGGCCATTCCCGAGGATGTGTTCCGCTTTACGTGGGTGACGGATTTTCCGCTGTTCGAGCGCAGCGAGGAGGGGCGGCTGGTCAGCGTGCACCATCCGTTCACGGCGCCGAAGGCCGAGGATCTGCCGCTGCTGGAGTCGGCTCCCGAGCAGGTGCGGGCGCAGGCCTATGACATCGTGCTGAACGGCACGGAGCTGGGCGGCGGCAGCATCCGGATTCACGATCCGGCGTTCCAGGCGCGGATGTTCCAGATCCTGGGCCTGCCGGAGTCGGAGATCCAGAGCCGCTTCAGCCACCTGATCCGGGCGCTGGAGTACGGCGCGCCGCCGCACGGCGGACTGGCGATCGGCGCGGACCGCCTGGCGATGCTGCTGGCGGGCGGCCACACCATTCGCGACGTGATTGCGTTCCCGAAGACGCAGAAGGCAATGGACCTGATGATGAATGCGCCGGCGCCGGTGGACGACAAGCAGCTTCGCGACATCCATATTCGCCTGGCCGCCGTCGCCAAGCCCGAGGCGGGCGGCCTGTAGGGAAGAGGGGGCAGGGGACAGGGGACAGGAGACAGGGGACAGGGGACAGGGGACAGGAGACAGGGGACAGGAGACAGGGGGCAGGAGACAGGGGACATCCGCCTTCGCCGAGGCTCCGGCGGACAAGGGGGGGGCAGGGGGCAGTGGACAGGAGGCAGTCGAGGTCGGAAGTCCGAGGTCCGGTCAATCCACTATTCCAGTATTCCACCATTCCATTATTCCACCTTCCACCTTCCACATGCCACCGCGGGATCTCGGCCCCACCCCGATGGCCGGGCGGCGGGATTAGCCCATGGCCGAGATCCCTATTCCGCGATTCCATTTTTCCCGGCTTCCCTCTATGCTCTGCGGTCGTGAGTGGCGCTGGTCAGCTCGAGTTGCAGTCGGTCCGTTTCGGTCATGAGCCGGGCGGCTGGGAGCTGCGGATTCCGTCGCTGACGCTGGGGGGCGAGGGGATGTGCGGGATTGCGGGGCCGAACGGGTCGGGCAAGAGCACGCTGCTGGAACTGGCGGCGGGGCTGCGGCGGCCGGATTCCGGCGCGGTGAGCCTGGACGGGCGTTCGCTGGCGGGGATGGGGCGCAAGGCGGTTGCGCGCCGGCTGGGATATTTGCCGCAGGAATGCCCGGCGCTGTTCGACTACACGGTGGAGCAGGTGGCGGCGATGGGGCGCCATGCGCACGGCGGCCGGCTGACACCGGATGCCCCCGGCGACATCGCGGCGGTGTCGCGGGCGCTGGATGCCGTCCGGATGGAATCGTTTCGCCGCCGCCGGCTGTCGCAGCTGTCGGGCGGAGAGCGGCGGCGGGCCTGGCTGGCGTCGGCGCTGGCGCAGGAGCCGGGGCTGCTGCTGCTGGATGAGCCGACGCAGGCGCTGGACCTGCACCATGCCGCCGCGGTCATGGAAGCGCTGGCGCGCAAAGCCGCCGACGGCTTGCGGATTGTCGTGGCCCTGCACGACCTGAATCTGGCCGCGCTCTATTGCGACCGCCTGATCCTGCTGCAGGATGGCCAGGTGGCCGCCGACGGCCCGCCCGATGAGGTGTTGTCTTCCGGCCGTCTCGAGGCGCTGTTCGGCCGTCATGTGGAGGTGGTCCGGCATCCGGACACCCAAAAGCCCGTCATTTTGGCCAAAAAATGATCAAAAACCCCAAATTATGGCTATTTTTCGGTTTTTTTGCATTTTTTGGGGTGATATTGCCTTGGATTGGAGCCGAACAGCTTGATGTTGGGGCGGTGTGGGGCGGATGTTGGGGAAACGTGACGCCGGACAGCCGTATATTTTTTCAGATGCGGCTGCCGCGGGTCTGGATGGGGCTGTGGGCAGGGGGGGTGCTGGCGATGGCGGGGGCGGCGCTGCAGGTGGTGTTTCGCAATCCGCTGGCGGAGCCCTGGACGCTGGGGATGGCGGGGGGGGCGAGCCTGGGGGCGTTTGCGGCGCGGATGTGCCCGGCGTTGTGGTGGGCGGCGGGACCGTTGAATACGTCGCAGGCGCTGGCGCTGCTGGGCGCGGGGGGTGCGCTGTCGCTGGTGCTGGCGGTGGCGCGGCGGCAGGGCGGCGGCGGCCAGATCCTGCTGCTGGCGGGCGTGACGGTGGGCGTGATCAGCGGCGGGGCCATCATGGCGGCGTCGGGGCTGGTCTCGCCGGACAAGCTGGCGGGCTTTCACCGCTGGCTGCTGGGCGGGCTGGATGCGGCGGACTGGCGCGCGCTGGGCGCCATGATGGTGATTACCGCGCCGGGCGCGGGGATTCTGGCGGCGCTGGCCGGCGAGTACAATCCGCTGGGGCTGGGCGAAGCCATGGCGGCGGGGCAGGGCGTGGAGGTGGCGCGCGTGCGCCGCTGGACCGCGATCGGCGCGGGACTGGCGTCGGCCGGTGTGGCCGCAGTGGCGGGGCCGATCGGGTTTGTGGGATTGCTGGCGCCGCATGCCGTGCGCAGATGGACGGGCCCCGACATGCGCCTCGTGTTGCCGGCTTCGTTCCTCGCCGGCGGCATCCTGCTGGCGGTCTGCGACGCCGCGGGCCGCTGGGCCGCCGCGCCGCTGGAAATGCCCGTCGGTGCGCTGACGGCCCTGCTCGGCGGTCCGCTGTTTCTGTGGCTGCTGGCGAAAGGGAAGTAGAGTCAGGGGACATCCGCCTTCGCCGAGGCTCCGGCGGACAAGGGGGGGGCAGGGGGCAGTGGACAGTGGTCAGGGGACAGGGGTCAGGGGACAGGGGGCAGTCGAGGTCGGAAATCCGAGGTCCGGTCAATCCACTATTCCATTATTCCACCATTCCAGTATTCCACCCTCCACCTTCCACATGCCGCCTCGTAGCGCGGGGCTCCCGTCCCGCGCGGATCCTGCCCATCGCACGCGACAGGAGCCGCGTGCCGCGAAGGCAACAGGCCGTCCGGCTGTCATCCCGAGCGGCGGCCTGCCGGCGTGGGCGGTGTGCCCGGAGCTGAGCCCGGCCGCGGCGGGGGAACGGGGGTCAGTCGCCCCGCGCGGGCGGAATGAAGATGCGCTGGCCGGGCTCGAAATCGACGGACCGGTTGACTGCCATCAGGTCGTCCAGGCGGATCACGAAGAGACGGGCGATGGATTCCGGCGTGTCGCCTTCCTGAACGGTGTATTCCAGCATGTCGTCGGTCAAAAAGGCTTCCTCTGCCGGGAGGCTGGATTCAGGCGGCGGCGGGGGAGGCGGCGGGGGATCAGGCAGGGGCCAGAACACGACGGCGGCGGTCACGAGGCCAAACGCGGCCAGGGCGGCCTTCCATTTCCAGTCTGGGATGGTTTTCATGGGCGGCAGGATAGGCCGGGGCGCCGCGGGAGCCAACTGGAATCGGGTGGGGGGGGGCATCCGGGCGGGATTCTCCGAACTGATTCACCCACCCCGCAAGGGGGTGGGGGTCTCATCAGAGGACAGGCTGGAGGGCGGAGGCGGGGAGCCAGCCGCGGGTGGAATCGGTCTGGATTTCGATCCAGTTGTCGCGGCGGTCGAGCTGCCGGACGATGGCGCCTTCGGGGATGGCGAGCAGGGGGGTGGAGGTGTCGAGCGGTCCGGACAGGACTTTCTGTCCGGGGGCCATGACGACGGCTTCGGGGATCTG
>JAHDSS010000588.1 GCA_018432565.1 Kiritimatiellia bacterium | reverse complement strand
GGACGATGCCCTCGCGTTCGGCGCCTTCTCCAGCGACTACATCGCCAACATCCTCGAACAGCGCGAACGCCGCCTGCCCGATCCCGGTCCGTTGACCCTCATCCGCCAACAAGACCAATTGGAAATCGAACTGCCCGACCCCGACCTGTCCATCTACGAACCCACCACAGGAGACCCTGCCCATGAGCCGCCCCAACACCACGACCCTGCCTGACATCCTCCACAAGCTGAACCTGGCCACCATGGCCCAGCAGTACGAACCCCTGGCCCGGCACGCCGCCCGCGAACAGCTCGGCCACGTCGAGTACCTCCAGCGCCTCGCCGACGCCGAACTCGCCGCCCGCCAAGGGCGCAGCGTCGAGCGGCGCGTCAAGCGCGCCCGCTTCCCCATGCTCAAAACCCTCGAACAGTTCCAGTGGTCCTGGCCCGCCAAAATCAACCGGGCGCAAATCCAGGACCTCTTCCGACTGGGCTTCATCGACCAGAACCGCAACGTCGTCTTCATGGGCGGCGTCGGCCTCGGCAAAACCCACCTGGCCATCGCCCTGGCCCACCACGCCTGCCTCCACGACGTCCCGGTCCTCTTCACCCCCGCCGTCGATGTCGTCAACACCCTCTGCGCCGCCCAGGCGGTCCACGGCCTGCCCAAAGCCATGAAGCGCTATCTCACCCCGCGACTCCTCGTCATCGACGAACTCGGCTACCTGCCCATGGACAAGCGCGGCGCCGATCTGCTCTTCCAAATCATCAGCGCACGCTACGAACGTGGATCCATCCTCCTGACCACCAATACCGCCTACAAGCAATGGCCCCGCATCTTCAACAACGACTCCACCATCGCCTCCGCCGTCCTCGACCGACTCCTCCACCACTGCGACACCATCCCCATCCAGGGCCAAAGCTACCGCATGAAAGACAAGGCATGACCCAAAGGCACTCACCAACCGGTGTTCTCAGGCACTTTCACGCCGGTGGCCACATCTCATCAGAGGACAGGCTGGAGGGCGGAGGCGGGGAGCCAGCCGCGGGTGGAATCGGTCTGGATTTCGATCCAGGCGCCGCGGCGGTCGAGCTGCCGGACGATGGCGCCTTCGGGGATGGCGAGCAGGGGGGTGGAGGTGTCGAGCGGTCCGGACAGGACTTTCTGTCCGGGGGCCATGACGACGGCTTCGGGGATCTGGCGCAGGCGGTGGTGGGTCCAGAGGCCGGCGCAGGCGAGCAGCAGCAGCAGGGCACAGGCCGCGGCGGCCGGACGCAGGGCGAACCGGGCCCGCGGCCAGAGGAGCCCGGCGGCCAGCGAGAGGCCTAACAGCCAGAATGCGGCGGATGCGACAGCGAGCCATTCCGAGCGGCCGGCGTCGAGCAGGAGGGCGGCGACGGGATGGCGCGCGGGCAGCGCGATGCCGGCGGTCTGGGCCGCGAAGCCGAGATTGGCGCGGATGTCGGGGTCGCGCGGGGCGAGGGTCTGCGCGTGACGGTAGGCTCGGATGGCGCGGCCAAGCTGGCCGTTGCGGTAGTACGCATTGCCGAGATTGAAGAGCACCTCCGGCAGAACCTGGCCCTGGTCCACCAGGGATTCCCAGCCGGCGATGGCGTCGGACAGGCGGTTTTCGTCGTAGGCCCCGGCGGCCTCGACGAACGTGCGGGTGGGATCGGGCGTCGCCGCGCGGGCCGCGGGGGCGAGGGCGAAGAGGAGAAGCAGAACGGCCGCGCAAGGGGCGAAACGGGAGGAAAGGGAGCCAAGAAAAGAACCGCGTTTAGGTTCCAATATCCAATATCCAATATTCAATATCCAATGACCAAGTGGATTGGACATCGGACCTCGGGCTTCGGACCTCTGTCTCCTGTCCCCTGTCCCCTGTCTTCTGACCTCTGACCTCTGACCTCTGATTTGTCTCATATCCGGCTCCTTTCCGCCTTCCGGAGAAGGGAGGCCACGGTGGAAATCCAGCCGGCGAGGGTGTCGGGGGAGAGGTCGCTGCCGGAGGCATAGCGGATTTGATCGGCCATGGCGAAGAACTCGCTCCATTGGGCGAGGTCGGCGGGATCGGCGTGGGCGGCGCGGAGGCGTTCGAGGATGAGAGGGGCCTCGACGGCGCCGGGGGGGAGGTTGAGGCGGTGGCCGAAGTAGTCGAGGACGGCGGCGGCCAGGGGTTCGAAGACGGCGGCGGGGGAGGGGGAGCGGCGGAGGGCGGCCTCGGCCTTGCGGAGGTTGGCGCGGGCGCTGCGGGGCGCCTGCTGGCGGCGGGCAAAGGCGACATCGCGCCGCAGGCGGTTGCGGCGGCGGGTGGCGAGCCAGAGCGCGGCGAGCGCGAGGGGGGCGGCGGCATGCAGGGCAATGGCCAGGCGGAGGCGGGCGGCGCGGGCGGCGGGATCGAGCCAGCGGGAGGGGGCGGGTTTGAGGTAGACGAGGTCCGTGCCGAGCACGAGGGCCTGGCCGCCCCCGCCGCCGCCGGGGACCTGCAAGAGCATGGCGTTGGCGCCGTTTTCGGAGGGATGAACGGTGAGCGGGAAGGGGCCGGCGGTGACGGTGCGGTACTGACCGGCGGCGGGATCGAAGAACGAGAACCGCAGCGGCGGCAGTTCCCGGAGATCGTCGGTGCGGGGCAGGACGACCTGCTCGAAGGTCTTGCCGCCGCGGTCGGCGGCGGGATCGGGGGTGTCGCCGAGCAGCCGCGCTTCGTAGGCGCGGAAGAGATCGGTGTCGGCATAGGCCGGGGGGCGGGCGGCGGCGATGTTGCCGACCCCTTGCAGGCGCAGCGTCACGGTGATGGGTTCGCCGACCTTCAGTTCGCGCGGGCGCACATCGGCGGTGAAGGTGAACTGTCCGACGGCGCCGGAGAAGTCGGCGGGGCGGCCGTCGGGCGGGATGTCGCGGACGGCGAGGGTCTGCGGCGGGGCGGCGGCGGAGACGGGGGTGGTGGCGACACGGAAGAACGGTTCGTCGAAAAATCCGCCGAACGGATCGCGTCGGCGGGACTGGCTGCGGTCCACGATGCCGGCGCGCAGGGCGGGCTGGAGGGTGAATTCGCCGGCGGTGAGGGCGCGGACGCGGGTCCGGAAGCGGCGGAGATTGTAGAACCGGCCGTCCACTTCTTCGCGCACCAGCTGGAGTTCTTCGAAGGGACCGAGCACGAATCCGGTTTCGGGGAAGCCGCCGAGCAGGCTGATGTCGCGTCCCAGTTCGATTTCGGGCAGGGAATAGAGGCGCAGTTCGAGTTCGAAGACCTGGTGCACATAGGGAGGGGAGTCGGGGAGCTGCAGGCGGGCGAAGATCATCTCGCGATCGCCGTCGCCGGAGGCTTCGCGGACATCGAGGCGGACGTCGGGAATCCGGACGGTTTCGCCGTTGAGATCGAGGGTGTACGGGCCGAGGGCGTACGATCCGGCGCGGGTGGGCACGATGCGGTAGTCCATCCGGACGCTGCGGGCGCCGTTGATGTTTTGCTGAATGACGGCGGGCGGGGTGATGGACAGGCCGTCGATGGGAGGCAGTTCGATGCCGCCGAGGCCCTGCGCGCCGTGGAAGACCAGCGTGGCGGTGGCGGTCTCGCCGAGGTTGAGCTGGCGGGG
>JAHDSS010000024.1 GCA_018432565.1 Kiritimatiellia bacterium | reverse complement strand
TCCCATAGCTCGGATGCACCACGCGCAACTCCACCAGCGAACGGAGAGGTCCGGCATGTTCCCCGGGCAAAGGGCGGCCGAACGGATCCAGAATCGGCGCGCGGTTGCCCACGTATAGCGGCGCGCCGATCCCCTGCACGGTGGTCACGTCTTCCTGCGCGCACAACGGAATCGGTCCAACGCCCCACAGGACCAGACTGATGACCGCGCACAACCACACTCTTTCCGGAATAATCCCGGATGGCGTCTTTTTCATGCTTGCGACTCCTCCAGCCCGAAAGCCTGCTGAGCTTGCGCCGACATCCTCTCGGATTTCTTTAAACTGCTCTTCGGCACTCATTGATTTTGGCCGACCTCTTATCGTTAGAAATATATTATGAGTTCCAGGCATTGACAATCATTTTATATGGAAAAACAACTTTTTTTAGGGGGGGGGGAATGATTTTGGCCGGCCTTTTGAGAACCCCACCCCCGTTCCAAGGCTCGCTGAGGATAATCATTCCCGACAGGGAAGGCGGGGGGGGCGGGAGCCTGGATTGAGATCCGTTGACGTTATCGAATCCGCAGAAAAGCAATCTATATTGAGGCTCTTGCAAAACTCCGTTTTCACAAGCCGTATTCAGAATTCAGAATTCAGGATTCAGAATGAGCAGCCACTGAATCGTCTCTCCGCCAGCGCATTGCAACATTCGGACTGCGGAATCCTGACCGCTGAATCCTCTCTTGCCACAACGCCACCCGGAGTTTTGCAGGAGCCGCTATTGTTATATATTTTGTAACTACTTTATTATATCATAGTTGTGTCATATATATCCTAAATATTATATGCTTTCATCTCTCGAATAACCTCCATTGAATTCATTTCGGCCCATCTCGAATACATGTAACGGATCTGTTTTGTCTCGAACCCATCATTCCTTGGGTAATATTTTGGCGGCGCATTCTATCATTTTGCAGCGCAGTATGTTATGAGCGTTTTATTCTGACCGGATTTCCGGCATCCCCTTATCCGAACTTCCGTGTGATTTGTCTTTATTTGACCATTGTCCGCCCGCTATAGTCGTCCCTCATGAACAAGAGCCCGCCCGTCCTCCGCCAGCAAGCCATCGAATACCTGCAATATCTGAAAGAACAGGGCATCACCCATGTGCCGGCTTCCGGCAAACGGCTCATCCCGCCTTCCCGGCCCCGATCCCGGCCGGCAGCGGGCCCCGCGGCCCGGCCCGCTCCCGCCCCCCGGCCCGCCTTCGTGGTGCCCGCCCCTCTTCAACCGCTCGTGGACGAAATCGCCGCCTGCCAACTTTGCCCCCTGGCCAAAACCCGCCAGCACACGGTTCCCGGCCAGGGACCGCTCCGCCCCGACATCCTGTTTGTTGGCGAAGGCCCCGGGGCCGACGAAGACGCCCAGGGCATTGCCTTCATCGGCCGCGCCGGACAACTGCTG
>JAHDSS010000328.1 GCA_018432565.1 Kiritimatiellia bacterium | reverse complement strand
TTGTGCTTGTTGACCGTCAGCCACAGCTCGCGGCAGCCCAGCTCCGCGCAGCGGGCCTCCGCCCGCTCCGCCATGGCCCGCCCCAGTCCCGTGCCGCGCCGGTCTTCCCTCACGTAAATCTTGCTCAGCAGGACGCGCCCGGCTTCCCGGTCCGGCGCCAGGGCGAAATACCCCGCCCCCGGCGCCAGATAGTACTCGCAGCCTTCCTTTGCAATCTGCCGGGCGATGGCCTCTTCGCTCTGGAAGCGCTCCAGCATGTACCCCACCTGGGCCGCGCCGATGATCGGCGTATAGTGCGCCGTCCAGATGTCGCGCGCCAGCCGGGCCACCTCCGCGATCTGTTCGCGGCTTTCGACCCGAACCAGTCTCACGGACGCGGAATCCGCACCGGGTTGCGCGATCAGCCCAGGCCCATCATGCTGAAGACCAGCACGAACAGGGCGACGGTTTCGACTACGCCCAGGGTCATCAGGTAGTTGCCGAAGCCCTGGCCGGTTTCCGCCAGCGCATCCGCGCCGGCCGCGCCGGCCTTGCCCTGATACGCGGCCGAGAAGCACATGCCCAGCCCGCCCAGGATGCCTGCCAGCAGGCACGCCGCCCAGTTGGACGCCGCCCAGTCCGCCGCGCCTTCCCCCGTCACCTTGCCGACGATCGTGTTCATCAGGATCATGCCGTAAATCGTCTGCGACAGCGGCGCGCCGATGAACGTGATCAGGATGAACGGCGCCGCCTTGCTCTGCGCATAGCACTTCTTCCAGGCGCCGATCGCCGCCGATCCCGCCAGACCCGAGCCGATCGCCGACCCGATCGCCGCCACGCCCAGCGCCGCCAGGCCGCCCGCCTTGGCCAATGCCATCATGATGCTTGAATCCATTTTCTCTCTCCTCGATTTTAGTGCTTTCGCCCTCTGTCTTACATCGCGGGCCCCTAGGCCGCCGTCTCCCGCTTCGCGAACGGCCGGTACGGCGCGCCGCTCCACGAAATGCCCTTGTGATTTGAAAACTCCAGCGTGTTGAGCCGGATGCCGTGCACCAGCACGCCCATCACGCACAGCAGAATGTTCAAGGTGTGCGCCAGAAAAGCCAGCACCGCGCCAATCAGCCCGCCCAGCAGCGTGACCTCCCCGCCGAAGATCATGGAGTTGAAGGCCGCCGCCACCGCGAAGCCCGCGGTGCCCACGGCGAACAACCGGACATACGACACCACGTCCGTGAAGTTGCCGATCAGGTTCAGCGGCAGCAGCACCAGGTTGAACCAGCCATCCTTGATCTCGCGCGGCTTCATCATGAAAAACAGTATCAGGCCCACGCCCGCCAGCGCCGCATAATCAACGGCGGACCCCGTGAAGGGCTTGAGCGCATCCGGACTGCCGAGATACCGGGACATGTTCCCGCCGATCACCATGTCGTCCGCCAGGAAGAACATGAACCACGTCGTCAGCGTCCAGCCCAGCTGTTCCAGCGCCTTGAGGCTCTTCTCCCGGGCCAGTTCGATCACGTTCCACAGGTGGCCGATCGACAGCTGGACCGCGCCGATCAGGAAGCACAGGCCCATGATGTTCTGCGCCGTGCGCTCCCGGAGAGGATCCAGGAACGGAATCCACAGCTTCGCGAAAAAGGTGTTCTGCAAAAACGCCGGCGAAATGCCGAAGACCGATCCCGTCACCAGCCCCCAGACAATGGTGCTGAGACTGGTGATCAGCATCAGGTTCAGCATGTTCCGCGGCATCTTCCGGCGGAACAGCAGCGTCAGCCCGAGAAACAGCGCCCCGTAGCCGGCGTCGCCGATGATCATGGCGAAGAACAGCGAGAAAAAGAGCATGAAGACAATGCTGACATCCGCCTCGGCATAGCCGGGCAGGATGTTGATGCCGTCGAACACCGCCTGGATGGGCCGGGCCCACTTGGGCTGGCGCAGCTTGACCGGCACGTCGTCCTGCGGCCCCGGTTCCTCCGCCACCAGTCCCCATCCATGTTCGGCGGCCGCGGCGCGGATTTTTTCCACCTCGTCCGCGGGGACAAACCCCTGCACGTAGGCAATGGCCTCGGCGGCGCCCATGCCGGCGCGGACTTCCTGCAGCTTCACGTCGGCTTCGGCGCGGGCCAGCAGCTCCTCGACCCGCGGGCGGTCCCCGCCCAGTTCCCGCAGTTTCCGGTCAGTGCCGCCGATCCCCTGGCGCAGGGCATCGGCTTCGGCCTGCATGTCTGCCAGCGGATCCTCCGGCA
>JAHDSS010000517.1 GCA_018432565.1 Kiritimatiellia bacterium | reverse complement strand
CGGCGGACATACACCGGAAACTGCTCCAGGGGGCACGCCGCGCCGATCAGCGAAGGCCCGCGATGGATCCGCCCCGACCACGCATCCTGCCACTCGCCGGGCGGAATCCACACCGCCCGTCGCGACAGCCCATCCGCTCCGGCCGGATCGAGAATCGGCGCCGCCAGCAGGTCGTCGCCCAGCAGGAACTGGGAGGAATCGGCCGCTTCCGGATGCTCCGGCCATTCCAGGTCGCCGCGCCGCAGCAGCGGCATTCCCGTCCGGTGCGCCGCCACGGCCGCCGCGTACAGCGTCGGCAGCAGGCGGTACCGCAGGCGGAAACCGTCGCCGACGATCCGCTCCGCCCGCGGACCGTATTCCCACGGATAGCGGTGGACGCCCTTGGTGCAGTGAATCCGCGCCACGGGCGAAAGCGCCCCGAACTGCATGAAGCGCACATACAGCTCCTCGTCGGGCTGATCGTGATGCCCGCCCAGATCCTCGTGCACGTAGGGCAGCAGCGCCAGCAGGCCCCAGTCCACGCTGTTGGCCACCCCCATGCGCAGATAGCCCCACGAGGCGCGCGTGTCCCCCGTCCACCACACCGGAAAGCGGTGCGCCGCCGGATGCGACGGCCCCGTGCGCCAGCCATTGCCCACCCCGTCCGCGTTCGACAGCACCAGCGGGCGCCGCTCCGGCGCGAAATCCGCCGTCACGTCGCGATACAGCCGCATGCCCCAGACTTCCTTCTCCAGTCCCGGCGCGGGCGCCTGCAAATGCGTGTGCCAGTTGCGGTCGAACCACCACGCATCCACCCCCTTCGCCAGCAGCGACACCAGCCCGTCCCGCCGGAACCGCAGCTCCGCCGGATCCAGCGCATGGGCGCCTCTCGGCTCGGGATGGTCGTTCAGCATGATCCGCACCCCGCGCTCGTGCGCCCGCGCCGCAAACCGCGCCAGGTCCGGGAACAACCGCTCGTTGATCTCGTATCCGCTCGATCCGCCCACGCGCCAGTCCGTATCCACGACAAACAGGTCCAGCGGGATCCCGGCGGCGCGGAAGCGGTCCATCACCGCCAGCGCCTCGTTCTCGCTGTACTCGTGGTAGCGGCTGTACCACAGGCCGAGGGCATGCAGCGGCACCAGCGGCACCGGCCCCGTCAGGCGCAGCATGTCGGCGCGGAAACGCTCATAGCCGGACGCCGCGGGAAAGAACACATAGAGGTCCGGTGCGTCGTTGGCCAGGTCCCAGCCCGAGTCGGACGTCTCCTCCCAGCCTTCCGGCGGCGGCAGGGCGCCCCACGGCGGCGGCACCACCCGCGGATGGTCCCCCAGCACCCACAGGGCCGGGAGCGCCGACGGCAACGGCAGATGGGCCGCCTGCCGCATGGCGGAGGACAACTCCGCCAGCCGCGTTCCATCCGCCGACTCGATGCGTACGCCTTCGAGGCTCTCGGCGTCCTCCGGGACCGCCACGCGAAACTCCGGCGTCGCCGCCACGCGGAACCCCGGCTCCCGATGAATCTCGACCCGGACCGGCACCGCCGCCCGCTCCCGCACGGTGAAGGTTTCGCGGTCCTCGAATCCCGCCGGTCCCCGCTGCTCCACCCGCACCAGCCAGGGCCCCAGCACCTGCACCCGCACCGCCCCGCATTCGAATCCGTTCCCCTGCCGGCTCATTACCGGTTTTCCTTTGACCGCAGGAAATAGAACAGCACCCAGTCCTTGCCGTGTTCAAACGGGCGGTCCGCCAGAATGGCATATCCGCGGACCGATTCCCCGAAGCGCTCGAAGCCGGGACCGTAATACCGCTCGGAGGTTTCCGACGGGAACACCGTGAACGAATGCCCCTCTTTCAAAACGGCCATCGTGGAGTGATCAAAGCCCAGCTTGTCCCACTTGACGGAATACCCGGGGCTGGTGTGCCGGTCCACATACGGCAGGTCGATCGATCCCGGCGGAACGGCGGGAATCGCGCCGGGAATGAATTCGTCCCACCGCAGCAGATTGCCGTCCACCGGCGTCCGCCCGTACGGGGATTCCTGCGCGGCACGGACCAGGCGCTCCAGCGGCACGGACAGATGCCGGCGGTTGATCTGGATCAGCAGATCGCCGCCGCCCGTCAGCACCACCTTCTCCATCCGGACAAACGGCGGATAGCGCCAGTCGGATTCGAGATCCGCCTTCGTGATTTTCCGGGCGATCCGGACCGGGCCGCCGCTTCCGCCCGGAGCGGAGGGCACTTCCAGCCCCTCGGCGGTGAGCTTCACCACCATGGACTGCTCTTCCGCCAGCTGTCCTTTTTCATCCATCGGAACGATCGTGGCGGCATCCCCGCCGGCCTTCCAGACCCCCATGGCCGCGCCCACGCCCCCGGCGAACAGTCCGGTGCCGTCGGGATAAAACGTGAACACCATCTCCCCGAATCCCCCGCCAGGCGGGTGGTATTTCCAGGAGCCGAGAAATTCCGTTCCGTCGGCCGGGCGGAGGTCGCGCTCCAGTTCGGCCAGGCGTTCGGCGTGCAGCCCCCGGACATCCAGCACCCGCAGCAGATCCGCGGACCGCCATTGCATGGCCAGTTCCACCGGCGTGATGCCGTCCTCGCGCGCATAGGGATCGGCCCCGTGCCCGATCATGTCCCCGATCAGGTCCAGATCCCGGTGCAGGAACAGGGCGGCCAGTGCCTTCGGTGTCACGGGCACCCCCGTTTCCATCAGCAGGCGGCACATCCCGGCGTTGTCCGTCCGCGCGGCCACGAGCAGCGCGACCGGTCCGTAGGTCTGCGCAAATCCGGGAACCTTCTCCAGGAAAAGCCGCAAGACTTCCGGCGTCATGTGCCGGTCGCCCAGAATTTTTTCCGCCTCCCAGCGGCTGGACGGAAATCCGTATTCCATCAGGAGCGCCGCCACGTCCTGCTGCCGGCCCATGAGGGCATGCCGGAACAGGCCCTGCGGATCCAGCCCCGCCCGGCCGAACGCCTCATAGGAACGCTCCGGCCCCAGCGCCTCCCGCAGCTCGTCCGCATCGCCCAGATAGGCGGCTTCGTTCGCCAGTTGGGCCGACATCGACCCCGCCGCGGCGGGCGCCGCCAACAGCCCCAGGAAAAGCGCCGGGGTCGGCAGGAAGGCCAGCAGACGGCGCATCAGAACGTCATCACCTCGCAGCCGGCGTCGCGGTAGGCGGCGATGCTCGGGTGGCCGGACATCCCGCCCAGCAGCGCCAGGCCGTGTTCTTTGGCCGTCGCCTGCGTGCCCAGCTTGGCCGAGCACGCCTCGCAGACGCCCTCCACCACCCCCGCGTCCAGGCACTTCTTCCACAGGCCGCTCAGCGGCCCGCCCGGCGCGTACAACTCCGGGACCAGCTTGACCGACGCCCCCTCCAGCACCAGCTTCACCCCGAACCCCCGCGATTTCATGTCCAACGCATTCAGCAGCACATGCAGAAAGCACATCGGCTCCCCGTTGAAGGCAAACAGCGCCATCGTCGTCATCTTTCGTCCTCCTGGTTTTTCCGGATTTTCCACGCCATGGAAAATATTTCCGCCCGTTTTCCACGCCATGGAATGAAGTTTTCCACGCCGTGGAAAATCCGGATCAGGCCTTCAGGCTTTCGGCGATGGCGTCGCAGACATAGGCGAGGTTGGTGGTATTGAGGCCGGCGACGTTGAGGCGTCCGCCCTTGACCAGGTAGATGCCTTTTTCCTCGCGCAGGAAGCGGACCTGGTCGTCGTTGAGGCCGCTGAACGAGAACATGCCGTTCTGGCGTTCGATGAACGAGAAGTCCGCGCCGGTTTCGCGCGCGGCGAGGCCTTCGACGAGCTGGCGGCGGACGTTGCGGATGCGCAGGCGCATGGCCTCGACCTCCTGCACCCAGAGGCGGCG
>JAHDSS010000350.1 GCA_018432565.1 Kiritimatiellia bacterium | reverse complement strand
CGTCCATCTGGGGGCGGTGGCGTTCGGCGTCGGCCGTCTGGTCGGTTTTGAAATCGAAGAGGTGGGCGGCGGTCGGCCGTCCATCGGGGCCGCGTTCGAGGTGCAGGCGGTCGATCTTGCCGGAGAGCCATCGGCCGTCGATGACGGCCTCGAAGGCCTGTTCGCGCAGCAGGTCCACGTCTCCGGCGGGTTTTTCCAGGAAGGAATGGCAGCGGGGATTCTGCAGGAACCCGGCGGCGAGCCGGGCGGCGGCCGGGTCGGCGTCGCCGAAGTCGGGGAGTTCGCCGGGGGCGAGCCATTCGATCTGTTCAAAGAGGTCATGGACGCGGGTGCCGAGATCGCGGGCGGCGGCGCCTTCGGGGCGGAAGATCCAGCCGGCTTTGGCATCGCCGCCGGCGTGATCCTGCGAGGCGATGCGCGCATCCAGCGGGGGGGCGGCGGGGGCGGCGGGCAGGGAGGCGGCCTTCAGCGGCGCGGGGGTCGCGGGGGATGCGGCGGATTTTCCGGCGGGAGCGGGCTGGCGCCACCAGTCGGCGTTGCCGGTTTCCCAGACGGGCTGTTCGGGGTCGGGCGCCGCGCCGGGGGCGAGGGTGTTCTGCAGGACGTTATCGAGGCGGAGGGTGGCGGATTTTTCGGCGGGGGCGGTGGTGACCAGGTAAAGGGCACGGCGGGCGCGGGTCATGGCGACATACAGCAGGCGGAGTTCTCCGAGGGCCTTGGTGCGGCGGTCGGCGGCGTACTGCGCGGCCAGCGGCGGTTCGGATTCGATGACGTCTGGTTCGGGCGCGGCGAGAATCCAGTCCACGGGGGGGACGGGATCGAGACTGTCCTGTTCGCAGACGAGCAGGGGGGCCTTGCCCCGGGACAGAATGCCGTCGCGTCCAAGCGAGGGCAGAATGACGATGTCGAATTCCAGTCCCTTGGCCTTGTGCATGGTGAGGATCTGGATGTTGGAGCCGGTTTCGTCGGCGGGGATTTCCTGGGCCTGGACATGGGCGCAGAAGCGGAGGGCAGTGGGGTCGGGCTGCCGGTCGAATTCGGCGGCGACATCCATCAGGGTGCGCAGGCGGGCGCGTTCGAGGGGGGCGGCATCGAGGTCGAGGCCGGCGGCGAGGCGGGCGACGAATCCGGCGTAGCCCTGTTCGCGGATGAGGCGGGCGTGGTCGGCCAGCGCGGGGGGATCGAGGCGGACGGTTGCGGCCAGCGGCGACATGGCGACATGGCGGCGGGCGAGGGAGTCGCCGGGATGCTCGACGAGCCGGGCGAGGGCGAGGATGGCGGGGAGCAGGGCGTTATCGAGCAGGGGGGCGTTGCCGGCCCAGCCCGCGCGGATGCCGCATTCGGCCAGGCGGTCGAGCAGGGCGCGGCCTTCGGCATTGCTGCGGGCGAGCAGGGCGACGGAGTAGCGGTCGAAATCCTGCCGCATGTCGCGCCGGAGCTGGCGGATCAGCTCGACGGCGCGGGAGAGGGGGGTGGGTTCCTCGGCGTCGCGGGGCGGGCGGGGCAGGACGTAGAGGGCGGCATGGCCGGAGAGCGACCGGTTTCGGTCGGCGGCTTCGTGGGGCGTCCAGGCATCGTTCCAGGGGTCGGCGATTTCGCGCCAGTCGGGATCGGGGTCGCCGGTTCCGGGCAGGGGCATGCCGGGCAGGCGTCCGAAGACGCGGTTGACGGCATCGAGCACTTCGGGGCTGGAGCGCCAGGATCGGACCAGGGGGGGGGCCTCTTCCAGGACGGGGCGGTACTTGCCGAGGATGCGGTGGAAGAGGCGGGGGTCGCCGCTGCGCCATTCGTAGATGGCTTGCTTGGTGTCGCCGACATAGAACAGGGTGCGGTCGGCGTCTGGATTCTGGAGGACTTCGTCCATCAGGTTTTCGATGACGGCCCACTGGACGTGGGAGGTGTCCTGGAATTCGTCGAGCAGCCAGTGTCGGAAGCGCGCATCGAGGCGGGCTTCCATGCCCGCGCGGCGGGCGGGGGCGATGGGGCCGTCGCCGGGGGCGAGGAGTTCGGCGACATCGTTGAAGGCGAGCTGACCGGTGCGGGCGATATGGCGGCGGTGTTCGCGGGCATAGGCGGCGAGCAGGCGATAGAGCCCGCGGGTGCGGATGATCTGGCGGTTCAGCAGGAGGAAGCGCAGATAGGCGAAGACGGCGGCCAGGGCGTCGCGGGTTTCGGGCAGGAGGGTGATCGCGCCGCGTCCGAAGGGGATGGCGTCGCGGTCGCCGTCGGGGTCGGCGAATGCCGCGTAGAGCCGCTGGTTCAGGGCGGGGCCGAAGTCGTAGTCGCCGTCGAGCTCCACGGCGCCGAGCGTGGCGGTGAAGGTGTCCCACGCCTTGAGATCGGCCTTCTTCGCCAGGGAGCCGGCCTGGGCGTCGAGCGCGGCCCGGACGGCAGGCCAGTCCGGCGGGGCCGGGGTTTCGAGCCGTGCGCCGCCGTTTTTCCAGATGCGCGCGGGATTGCCCCAGGCGGCGGAGTCGGGCGCGCGTCGGGCCAGCTCGCTCTGGTTTTCCACCAGGCGGGCAATGGAGCCATAGACGCTTTTCTTTTCCTCGCCGAACGTGGCCTGCTTGAAGATTTCCATCAGCTCGCGCCGTTCGTCGTCGTCGAGCGCGGCGTGTTCGAGGAGGTGCTGGAGGACGAGATTGTCTTCGGGGTTGCCCAGCGGCGGGGAGATGGACAGATTGGCGGCGATGCCGACCTCGAAGCGGAACGGGCGCAGCATCTGGAGGAAAAAGGAATCCAGGGTGCCGATGCGCAGGCGGGGCAGGGCGCGGACGAGGCCGCAGAGGGCGCCCTGCGCGGTGGGGCGGTCGGCGAAGGCGGGCAGGCCGGCTTCGTCGAGTTGCCGGGTCAGTTCAGCGAAGTCCGGGGGCGAGGCGGCGGCGGCGGCCAGGCGCGTGAGGATGCGCGAGAGGATTTCGCCGGCGGCCTTGCGGGTGAAGGTCAACGCGACGATGGCATCCGGTTCGGCGCCGGCGGCGAGCAGGGCGAGATAGCGGCTGGAGAGGGCGAACGTCTTGCCGGTGCCGGCGGAAGCGGCCAGCGCGTCGTTGCGGATGGGACGCGGCGCAGTCATGGCGCCGGCTCCTCGATCAGCGGGGGATTGCCCGCGAATAGCAGAGCGTAGTTGTCATAGTCCGGGTGGACGTTTGCAGGCGGCCAGAAGCGGCGCGCGCGGATGCCGGCAATGACTTCGCGAGCGGCGGCGAGGGCGGAGGGATACAGGTCTTCGCCAGCAGGGGTTTCGATATTCCATTCGACGATTTGACTGTCGCGGGCGGCCTTGGGCAGGGTGAAATAGCCAGTGACGACGCGGGCGCCGGGGTGGGCCTGCTCGTAGAGGCAGCGGTACAGCGGAAGCTGCAGGTCCGTCCAGACGCGGTTGCGCGGCTGGTAATGGGTCTCGGCGGGGGTCTTCCCGGCGTCGGTGGTTTTGTAATCCAGGATGCGGATGCGGCCGTCGTCCGCGTGGCGTTCGATGCGGTCGAGGCGGGCGCGCAGGCGCATGCCGTCGAGTTCGCCTTCGAAGGCCTGTTCGGCGGCCTGGATGCGCCAGCCGTCGCGGACTGAGCCGGCATGGACGGCCGCCGCGGCGCGCAGGCGCTGGCGCAGGGAATCGAGCTGCACGGCGACAGCCAGGGGCGGGGTTGCGCCGAACTGGCGGCGGGCCCGCTGATCGAGATCGGCCAGCAGACGGGCCTGGATCATTTCTTCGTCGTCGCAGGCGGCCAGCGATGGCAGGAGGCTCAGCGCGGCGTGGGCGAGGGTGCCGAAGCCCATGGGGTCCATCTCGCGCGCGTCGTCGGCTTCCGGCTGCATGCGCAGGATGCGTGCGAGATAGAAGCGGAAGGGGCAGGCGAGGTAGGCGCTGAAATCCGTGACATGCAGG
>JAHDSS010000422.1 GCA_018432565.1 Kiritimatiellia bacterium | reverse complement strand
CTGGCCGGTCAGGGGGTTGCAGGCCACGGCGTCGATGGCGGCGGGGTCGGCGGTCCAGCGGTCGGTCGCCAGCAGGGCATAGATGCCCAGTTGGATGCGGTGTTCCGCCAGGGGCGTTGAACCGGTCTTCCAGTCGTAAATGCGCACGCGCCCGTCCCGGCGCACGACCAGGTCGGGAACGGCATGGACCTTGAGGCCGTCGAGTTCGAAATGGGCGCGGCGTTCCACGGACAGCAGGGCGTCGTCGGGCAGCTCCCGGATTTCGGCCCAGAGGGGCGAAGCGAGAAACCCGCGGACGGCGTTGGAGACTCGTTCGACAGTGGCCTTCCATTCCTCGGGGGGCACGTCGATTTGGTATTCGTGCTCGAAGAGGGCGGGGGTGCGCACCGGATTCTGCCGGTAGGCGCCGGAGCGGGAGTCGCGGAATTCGCGGCGCATGAGGTCGATCTGGCGGGCCTCGACCTGGGCGGCGCGGGCGGGATCGCGGCGGGCGTGCCGGACCAGGGTTTCGATGGCGAGATGGGCGTGGTGTCCGGCCCATTGCTGGCGGGTGCTCAGCCGCTTGAGAATGTAGAGTTCGCGGGCGCGGGCGGGGGCGTGGTCGTCCCAGCCGCCCCAGGCGCCGTAGTAGGCGAAGTAGTAGCGCTTGAGGCAGGTCTGGAAGGTCTCGTGGCGGGAATGGGACCAGGAGAATTCATTGGACAGTGCACTCATGAGGTCTTCGAGCGCGCCGGAGCACGCCAGGCGTTCAGGAAAATCATGGCGCTGAGCCAGATCAGGGCGCCGTTGCGCAGGAGATTCCAGCCGTCGGAGACCGCGGCGTCGGCGCGGGTGGTGAAGCAGCCGCAGGAGGCCTCGATGCCGCGGAGCAGGTTCAGGGAAATGGCGCCGGTGAAGACCAGCAGCATGCCCGCCAGCAGGAAGGCGGCGGCGGCGCGGGCCCGGCGCGGTCCGGCCAGCAGCGCCACGCCGCAGGTCAGTTCCAGCCAGGGCAGCAGGATGGCCACTGCGTTGACCAGTTCCCCGGGCAGCAGCCGGTAGCGGTGCGTGGCCAGCGCGAACGCCTCGGGGTCGCGGATTTTCGCGATGCAGGCGCCGAGGAACACGGCGGCCACCGCGATGCGGGCCAACCAGATAAAGAGGGGACGCGCGCGGATCATGGGGGGGCTCCCGCAAGAACGTCTCCGCCGTAGTCTCTCCACTCCGCCAGGCCGCCGGGGTAGAGCGTCAGATCCCGGAATCCGAATTCACGAAGGCGTTTGGCCAGTTCCAGGGCGTCGTCGCAGTCGGCGCCCCCGCAATAGACCAGGATAGGCGTGTCGGGCGTCAGCCGATGCGCGTAGTCGAGAATCCGCCGGTCGGCTTCGGCCACCGGCAGGGACAGGGCGCGCGGCAGGTGGCCGGCGGCGTATTCGTCTTCACTCCGCGCGTCCAGGATGGCCGTGGCGGCGTCGCCCACGCGCTGGCGCGCGCCCTGCAGGAACGTGACGGGAATGCCGGCGCGGAAAGCCAGGGTTTCAATGTGGCGGTCCCAGTCGCTGACCCACGGCAGGCGGGTGGCCTCGGGGCGGAGGGTATTGACGAGACCGCCCAGCAGGCCGGCGATGGCCAGCAGGATCGTGCTGTCCAGGGCCAGTTGCGCGGCTTGGCGCAGCGGCAGGCGGCTGCCCGCGGGGTTCATGGCTGGGCGGGCGGGGCGACGAGATAAGCCGCGACGGGTATGGCGACCTCGCGGCCGTCTTCCACGTCCGTTTTCACGATGACCTGGCCGTTGACGGTTCCCGGGGGAAGGGTGTCGCCCAGGGTCAGTTCAAACCGGTGCCGGGTGCCGTCCGCGCCGGGCTCGGGATCCAGCGGATGGACCACCAGCCCCGGATCGGTCGTCCGGATGTCCTGGATTTGGATGGGGCCCCGGCCGGACTGGATTTCGAAAGCGCGCGTGCGCTCCGCCCCCGGTTCCAGGCGGCCGAAAAACAGAGTCGAGGGCTGGGCTCGGAGTCCTTGCACCGCGGTGCCCCGGATTTGCAGGTGCACGACGGGCTTTTCAGGGTCGTTGCTTTCCACGGTGATGGTTTTGACCTGCATGCCGCTTCGCCCGCGCAGATCGAAACGGGCCTGGATGGTGGTTTCGCCGCCCGGGGGCACCACGCTGTCCGTCGGTTTCACGGCCGTGCATCCGCAGGAAGCCCTCACGCCGCGGATTTCCAGCGACAGGGTGCCTTCGTTGCGGACGACGTAATGATGTTCGACCACCTGGCTGTTTTCCTTTTCGCCGAAATCAAAGACGGTTTCGGGGCAGACGATTTTGGGCGCCAGGGCGGGGGGGGATTCCGCGGCGGGAGCGGATTCGGGGACCGGCGGCGGCGCCACTTGGGCCGTTGCGAACAGCGGCAGAAGAGCAGGAAGCAACACAGACAGCAGACGGGTTTTCATAGGCGCCATCTTATCGCAGTCCCGGGCCGCGATCAAGGGCCGCTGCGGCGCGTCAACGGTTCGGCGCCTCGGTCCGTGCGGTCGGTGCGCCGTCGGACGGGCTGCCCAGATTGAGGTGGTAGAGGGGCCAGGCGGCGAGCAGGGTCGCGGCGTAGGCGGACGCAAAGGCGGGGAAGATGTCCAGATGCCGCAGGGCCAGGCGGAAGAGCAGGGCGAACGCCGTGCAGTTGATCACGGCGCTGAAGACCAGCGAACCGGCCAAGGCGCGGGCAAACGCCAGGCCCAGGCGGCGGTAGGCAATGAACAGCGAGCAGATAAAGACCACGGGCAGGGAGGCCAGGACACCCCCGGCGACGGCCCCCCACCACAGCGAGGCCGCGGCGGCGGCCGCCACGAGAGCGCCGCTGACGGTCGTCCGCAACAGCAGGATTCCCGCACCGGTGGAAAGTCCCGTCGACGGTTGCGGCGGCACCCGGAACCAGCGGCTGAAGCCCAGCCAGCACAGGCCGAAGCAGATTCCCCAGGCGGCCAGGGAAAACGTCAGCGGGGGGGCTCCGTGAATGATGATGGCCGACTGGGCCGCCGCCCAGGCCGCCAGCGCCAGTCCCATGCTCCAGTAGAAACCCAGCGGCGTCAGCGCCACAAACAACAGGACGTACAGGCCGTTGATCCCGAACGAGAGGGGGGCGATCCCGGAGGCCCGGATGGCGGCATCCCGTCCGCCGGTCAGCGCCACGAACAGCAGCGCGACGGCCAGGGTGGAGGGCAGCCCGCCGATATAGCCGCCCAGGCGGCTGCCATGCCGTTCGGCCAGCAGCGTGGTGGCCGCCACGGCCAGGCCGCCCGCCGCGAATCCCAGCAGCAACCGGACCCCGTCATTCATCCCGGGACTCCAAGTCGGCCTGAACAAAGCCGGGCGCCAGGGTCGCGGTGGGGCCGGTCCACTCGCCGCGCCGGATCCGGGCGCGGGCCTCGGCCGGTGACCAGTTGGAGGGATCCGCCATGGCGCCTACCACTCGATTCGCAGCCCGTCGTGGGCCGGGGCGATGCCGTCGGGCAGCCGCTGTTCGGCCTGGACGTGGGAGACTTCGTGGCACAGATGGATCACCAGCGAGTGTTTGGCGCCGATGGCCTTCAGCGCGGCGACGGATTCGTCCAGGTTCATGTGGGTGGGATGCGGGCGGATGCGCAGCGCGTCCAGCACCGCCAGATCCACGCCCCGGCACAGGGCCAGCGTCTCCGGAGGAATCGTCTTGCAGTCGGGGATGGCCGCGAACGAGCGGCCCTCGCTTTCGAATTTCCACCCGATCATGTCGGCGCGCCCGTGTTCCGCGGGCAGGGGTGTCAGGCGGAAGCCCATGAAGTCGAACGGTTCCTCTGCGACGTGAAGGGCGATGCGCGCCAGCGAGGTGCCGGGGAGGGGGGGCTGGTCGAGATAAGCGAAGATGCGCCGAAGGGTTTGCGCCGTTCCCGCCGACGCCCAGACCGGCATGGGTTCGGGCATCCGGTTGGTATAGGCGCGAAGGTCGTCGAATCCGAACAGATGGTCGGCATGGTCATGGGTCATCAGCACACCGTCGATGCGGCGGATGTCGAAGGCCAGGCACTGGGTCCGCAGATCCGGCGGGGTATCCAGCAGCAGCGTGGCGTCCGGGCTTTCGATCAGCATGGCCGTGCGGTGGCGCCGGTCGCGCGGGTCGTCGGACCGGCAGACCGGGCAGTCGCATCCCGGCATGGGGATGCCGTAAGAGGTGCCGGTGCCTAGAAACGTGACGCGCATAACCGGCACTGTAAGCCTTTTTTGCGGCATGGGAACACTTTTTCCATGGCGTGGAAAATCCGGATTGGTTGTGCCCGGGTGTGAGGCCCGATTCTCATTGTTTGCAAACAATGAGAATCATGGCGGAGGCGGTGTTGAACGCAGGCGGAACGCCAACGGGTCAGGACGGGGGCGGGTTGTCGCCGGAGGCGAATTCGGGATAGAGGCGCTGGAGGCAGTCGGGACACAGGCCGTGGGAAAATTCCGTATCGGTATGTTTCAGGACATAGTTCTCGAGCTGGTCCCAATAGCCGTCGTCGTCGCGGATCTTCCGGCAGGCCGCGCAGATGGGAAGCAGGCCGCGCAGGGCGCGGACGTTGTCGAGGGCTTCCTGGAGTCGCCGGGTCTCTTTCTCCAAGTCGGCGGTGCGGCGCTGCACCAGCTCTTCCAGATGATCCTGCTGCCGCTGCAATTCGGCGTTCAGGCGGCGCAGCGTCCGGGTGTGCGCCTGGAACAGATGAATGACCAGCAGAATGAGCGGAAGGCTGGCGGCCAGGAAAAACAGGGCCACGAGAATGGACCGCACGAGATTTTTACGGACCATGGCGCGGATATCGCTGATTTCCAGGTCGGCACTGGCGAGGTAGCAGCGGCCGCCGGGCGATTGCTGGGGCAGGGCGACGGAACGGAAGGTGCCCCACTGGTCGGTATAGTTGACATACACGGGTTTCCGGTCGCGCCAGGCTTGAATGAATTCCTCGGGGATGTCCTCGTACGGATGGAAGTACCACTTTTCCTGCGCCTGGGCTTCTTCTTCTGAAACGGACGGGGCGGAAAAATAGAAGCGTCCATCGGCTTCGGCAATGGTGTGGACCCAGGCGAATCCGGATTCGACGCCAAAGGCCGTGACGAGTTTGCGGTTGCGGAGTTCCTCTTCCCTGGAGATGGAATCCGGACCCAGGGCCCGGTCGTGAAAATCCTCCGCCAGCAGATATTTCAGGCTGCGGGCGGCCTGCAGCAGACGGGAATCAATCTGCTCCATCAGCGTCGTCCTGTGTTCCCGGTAGGACCAGACGGTATAGGCCGCCACGGCGCCGGCATACAGCAGCACGCACAGCACCGTCACCAGCACGTCACGGCAACTGCGGGAAGTGGGTTGTGTCATGTGGGGGGCTTTGTGTTAAACCGGGGCATTTTTTGTGATTCGGTTAAACCCTAGCGGATTAACAAAAACATAACAATATCGGAATGTTGGCTGGCATTCATTAGATTGAAGCCGAAGGAGATGGGGAAGGCCAAGGGATGCCCGGCGGGGAATGCGGCAGGCCATGGGCCCGAAGCCGCGGGCATGGAAGTGCCGAGGGTGGGGGGGAGGGGGAGACGTCAGATGGCCAGGAGGTAGCGTCGGCGGATTTCGCGCAGGTGGTCGGGGTAGAGGCCAAGGTATTCCCAGAGGCGCCAGAGATCGGGATAGGTCATCCAGGTGAAGGCCACGTCGGAGTCCTTGACGTGGTCGTAGAATGCCGCGAGTTCCTCCCGGTGCCGGCGGTATTCGGGGAAGTCGGCCCAGTTCTCGGGTTCCCAGAAGAGATAGAGCAGGACGATCCGCTTGCCTTGGAACTCGGGCTGGTTGCGAAGGCCGAGGTAGTGGCGCACGAGTTGGGCGGCATCCAGATGCTGCGGCGGGCCGTCTTTCAGCGCCTCCATCCACGACGCCCAGCATTCTTCCATCTGGGGGAGGTTTTCGCGCGTGTAGCTGGCGGCGAACTTGGGCGGCTTGGGGGAGAGGAATTCGAGGAACTTGGATTCGACGCCGACGACGATGCCGGGACCGGCGGCCAGCAGGTCGAGATTGGGGGGGATGCCGCCGAGCCCGGTGGGGCATTGCTTCTCGAATTGGAGAAACTCATACCCCGGGGTTCCCATCAGGCACAGCGGTTGCGGATTTTTCCGCCACGGGCCGAAGGTGTTGGCGGCGAGAGCGGACGACGAATGCGCGGCGCGGAATTTCCCCTCGAGTTCGTTCCCGCTGCCCTGGGCGAAATCGGCCCGGATGTCGTCCATCCGGACGCCCGGCACCAGGTTCAGCTCGGCGCGGACGGCATAGCCGCGGTCGTCGAGCGTTACCGGGGAGATGTCGTTGTAGCGCCGCCGGATCGCCTGCCGGGCGCGCTCGGCCGTGGATGCAGCCATGGGGGCGGCTCTTGGCATGAGCGGCACGTCGAGGAACAGACCCTCGTTGACGGACATGAAGTTGAAGGCATAGTCTGGCCAGGTCATGGTCGAAAAGTAGGCGGCGATGTCGGCGGGGTCTTGGGTGTCCATTCGCAGGAAGGGGCCCTTGCCTCCGGTTTTTTCGAGATACAGATAACCGTCCTTTTGCTTAAGCAGCACACCCATGTGGTCGGAAACGACCAGATGGTAGTCGGTGCTGGCGCGGTGGAGCATGACGAGGGAGAGGTTGCCTGGAAATTGAATTCCGCAGCGTCTCCAGTGTCGTTGGAGGGCCTCCTGCGTTTCGGCCGCGACGGTGTTCGATGACGTGCCCAGGGGAAGGGGCTGGTACTGGTAGAGGGAAGACAGGATCGCCTTGTGCTTCTCGGTGAAAACCAGATGGAATCGATTTTCCATGAAGGCGCCGTACCAGGCGTGATAGGCAGTGGTATAGACATCGCCGAGCGAAGCGACAGGGATCAGCCATTGGTTCCAGTTTGTGGTGACCTGGACGGCAAGAAAGGGGCCGTTGTGCGAATGCAAATCCACGTTCACGTCCATTTCCGGCCCGGCCAGAAGCAGAGCGGTGTCGAAGCAATTCAGTTCGAAGGGGTGGTCGAGAAAAGAAAGCCGGTTGGTGCCGAGGGCGGCGATGAAGCCGTCGATGGACGCGAACTTTCGGAACCCGTTTGTGGCGGGCGGAAAGGCGGAGGTATCGAGGGCG
>JAHDSS010000338.1 GCA_018432565.1 Kiritimatiellia bacterium | reverse complement strand
GGCGATCACGTGGACGGCGACCACTTCGCCGACGCGGCCGGCGGCGATCTGGCCGGCGTCGCAGGCGGCCTTGACGGCGGCGACGTCGCCGCGGACGATCACGGAGGTGTAGCCTCCGCCCGTCTTTTCGTAGGTGACCAGTTCGACCTTGGCGGCCTTGACCATCGCATCCGCGGCTTCGACCGTCGCGGGGAAGGAGCGGGTTTCAATCATTCCCAATGCATCTGCCATGTTCGTACCTCTTGTTGTTTGGTTTTCTTTTTACAGTGTGCGGGGGGTTACTGCCGGGCGCCCGAGCCCTCGGCGCGGCCGGTGACGTCTTCGATCGCCGCTTCGGCGGCGCGGAAGGCGACATCGATGTCGCGTTCTTCGCCTCCGAGCCAGATGCGGCCGAAGGATCCGAACGTAATGACCTCGAGGATGTTGATGTTGGCGGCCTTTTCGGCCTCGTTCGCGGCGAGCGCGGCGTAGGCGGCGGGGGCGACCTCCATGATGTAGAGCGACTGCCCGCGGGTGATCAGGTTGCCGTGGCGCATGCGATTGATCAGCATCGTCTGGTGGTCATCGATGTTCCGGATGACCTGGGACGAATAGACCTTGGGCTTGATGCGCTCGTGCTCGTCGAGATCGAGGTCCTTGAGGATGGCGGCGCCGGCCTGGCGGACGTCGGCCTGGGAATCCGAATGGATCTCGAGCATGCCGTAGAGGCGTTCGACGATCTGCATGCCGGGGCGGACGCGGGTGGACTTGAGGGCCACGTCGGTGACCTGGTTGATGGCGATGCCCGGGGAGATTTCCACGAACAGCGCGGCCTGGCCCTCGACGGGCAGGTAGCCCTTGGCCACCGTCGCCAGGAACGAGGCGAACTGCGGCTGCAGGCTGTCGATGAATATGTAGGTTCTGAGTTCTGCCATGGGGGCTCCTTGTTATTTGCCGCCGGTGGCGGCGGCCGATTCTTCCATCATTTTCACACTGTTGGATGACCCGATGCGGGTGGCCCCGTTGCGGATCATCAGCATGGCGTCCGCGTAGGTGCGGACGCCGCCGGAGGCCTTGACGCCGAGGCGCTTGGGCGCGACGGTGCGGGCCATCAGGGCGATGTCCTCCGCGGTGGCGCCGCCCTTGTTGAAGCCCGTCGAGGTTTTTACGTAGTCGGCGCGGGCTTTCATGGACGCCTCGCAGGCCCGGGCGATTTCGTCCTTGGTCAGCAGGCAGGTCTCCAGAATGACCTTTAGGAGGGCCCCGCCGTCCTTGCAGGATTCGCCAACGGTGCGGATGTCCCTCGTGACGGCGTCCCAGTCGCCGGACTTGACGAGGCCGACGTTGATGACCATGTCGATTTCCTTGGCACCTTCGCGGATGGCGCGGCGGGCTTCGAGCGCCTTGATTTCCGGCGGCGCGGCGCCGAGGGGGAAGCCGACGACGGCGCAGACCTTGACGGACGAGCCGCGGAGGGCCTGGGCGGCGGTGCGCACCCACGACGAGTTCACGCAGCAGCTGAAGAAATTGTGCTTGAGGGCTTCTTCGCACAGCTTCTTGACATCCGTCTGGGTGGCCTCGGGCTTGAGGATGGTATGGTCAATCATGCGGGCGAGCTGGGCGGGGGGAAGATTCTCCACGCTGCCCTGGCTGGCGCCGCCGCCGCCGACGATCTGTTTGACGCGCTCGGCGATTCGCGCGACATCCTGGGGGCTCAAGTCCAATTTCATCTCCTTTATGGCCGTCATGACGGGAGTGCCCGCCCGGCCGCTTTCGAGGTCCTTGATCATCTGAACGCGCCGCAGGTGCCTCTCTTCGGTGCATTCCGTGGCGATGAAGACATCCGCGATGGCTTTCGCCTTTTCAAAATCAGTCTGGCCGGAGCCGAGGGTGAGGACATTGGCGCCGTTGTGCTGGCGGGAGTTTTTGGCGAGGGCCTCGTTGTAGCAGGCGGCGGCGCGGACGCCCGGGATCTTGTTGGCGGTCATGGCCGAACCGATGCCGGCGCCGTCCACCATGATGCCGAGGTCGCAGCGGCCCGCCGCCACGGCGCGCGCCACGGCGGCGGCGAAAACAGGGTAGTCCACCGCGTCCTTGGAATGGGTGCCGACGTCGGTGACGTTGTGCCCCTGGCTTTTGAGCCAGCCGGCCAGCTGTTCTTTCAAATCAAACCCGCCATGGTCAGCACCCACGGCGATTCTACTGAGACGAGTCGACATATCGGGCCACATCTTTATCTCTTGGCTCGACATGGGCAAGACTTATCTGCCGGAAATGCAAAAAAGCGTTAAACCGTTTTCATGAAACCTAAAATATTCATGCCGTCCTGAGTCGAGCGACGGGAATTCATTAGCCAGCTGTGTGAGAGCCGGCGAAACCATGGGGATAGAGCGGGGATGCGTCAGGGTTTCAGCCGCCCTCTCTGGGAAAGGCCCATAATCTCTCGGCACACGCGGCCCAGAAGCTGCCCGCCGAGAGGGGTGTACGGTGTTTATAAACACCGATATGGTTTTACTGAAAGGCAATGCCGGAAATGCCTTAACCCACTGAAATCAGAGGGAAATAATAGCGTATCGAAGTTTATAAACACCGATAGGGTGCTTGTCCGAAAATGACTCGATCCCGTGATGGCGGTTCACGAATGTCCGTCCTGGAACAGGAGCCTCTGCTCCACGGGGAAGGCCATGAGGGATAAGCGCTGAAAACGCCGTTCTACTGGATCAGATGGCGGGCGATGGCGTCGCGGGCGGCGTCGGCCAGAGTGGATTCGGTGGTATCGGCTTCGATGGGGATAGGCGGGAGGAAGCGGACGGTGACGCGGGTCAGGAAGCGGGGGATGCGGCGTCCGCGGGGCAGCGCGCGGATGGCGCCGCTGATGGCGACGGGAATGACGGGGACCTTCAGCTCCAGCGCCAGGGCGGCAAAGGTGCCTTTGAAGTCGCCGAGCTGGCCGTCCTCGGAGCGGGTGCCTTCCGGGAAGATCAGCAGATTCCCCCCCTGGCGGATGGCCTGGGCCATCATTTGCAGGGAGAGCTGCACGTCGCGTCCGACTTCGACCACGATGACATTGCTGTTGCGGGCGAGCCATTCCAGCAGGCCTTTTTTCACGTGCTTGCGCTTGGCGTAATAGAATGTGCGGCGCAGGAAGGCGTTGTTCAGGAACATTGAGACAAACAGGCCGTCGATGTAGGACTGGTGATTGGCGACCAGGATGCAGGGGGTGCGGGCGGGGATGTGTTCGCGGCCTTCGGCCCGCACGCGGAAGATCAGGCGCAGGATGCCGCCCAGCAGCATTTTGAGGAAAGGATGCACCCATCCCGAACGGGGAAGCTGCAGGGGAGTGTCGCCGTCGCGGGCCTTGAGCAGGGAGTCCCAGCTGCCGGCGCGTTCCCGGAAATAGAGCCGGTGTTCGTCGGCGTGCTTGGCCAGGGCGAGCACCGTGGGGAATTCCTGGAAAACGCTTTCGGGGAGTTTCACGCCGAACGTTTTTTCGATGAAGATCAGGACGGAAAGGCGGGCGAGGGAATCGAGGGCCAGGTCCATTTCCCAGTGGGCGGTGGGCGCGACGCGCAGGCAGTCGAGTTCGGTGCGCAGGAAGCGGTCAAAGGCTTCATAGGCGGGGCCGAGATCTTCGGGCCGGGGCGCGGGGGTGGAATCGCCGGAGAAGGTGCCGACGGCCAGGGCGGAGAGTTCATGGCGCTTGAGCTTGCTGAGGCGGGTGCGCGGCAGTTCGCCGGTGACGATGGTCAGCTGGGTGATTTTCTTGGCGGGGGGGGCGAGGCGGTTGTAGGGTTCGAGCAGTTTCCATCGGAAATGCTCGGCCTGGGCGGCGGGGATGCCGTCGAGGAAGCCGGGTTGCGGGACGATCAGGGCATGGAGCAGGTCGTCGCGGAACGTGACCGCCACCTCTTTGATGTCGGGGGAGAGGCCGGCCAGTTTCTCTTCGAGTTCGGCGGGATTGACCTTTTTGCCGTTGGGCAGAACGATGATTTCCTTTTTGCGGCCGGTAATGAAGAGGAAGTTGTCGGTGTCGAGATAGCCGAGGTCGCCGGTATGGAGCCAGCCGTCCTGGATGGCTTCGGCGGTGGCCTCGGCATTGCGCCAGTAGCCGGGGGTGACGTGGGGGCCGCGGGCGAGGACTTCGCCGTCTTCGATGCGCACGGAATCGGGCAGGCAGGGCTGGCCGCAGGAGCCGAGCCGGACGGCTTCGGGCCGGGGGAAGGTGATCATGGGGGCGCATTCGGTCATGCCGTAGCCTTCCAGCACCTGGAACCCGCAGAGGGTCAGGTCGCGGGCGACGTCGCGGTCGAGGGGGGCGCCGCCGGACACCATCTGGCGAAGGTGGCCGCCGAACTTTTTCTGCACGGGGAAAAGAAGGACGCGGGAGACGCCCAGGCGGTTGATGGCGGCGGACAGGCGGTGGAGCAGGCGGCCGACGGGGGATTTGTGCAGGTTGTCCATGATTGCTTTGCGGAACAGCGCATAGAGCCGCGGTACGCCGATGAGGATGGTGGCCTTGCGGCGGCGCATGGTGGCGACCATTTCGGCGGGGTCGAGGGAATGCGACAGGATGATGGTGCCGCCGGAGTACAGCGGGGCCAGGATGCAGCCCATCAGGGGGAGGATATGGTGGAACGGCAGCAGGGCGAAGGTGCGGCTTTCAGGACGGAAGATGGGTACGCGGTCGCAGACGGATTCCAGGTTGACCTTGAGGTTGCCGAACGTGAGCATGACGCCCTTGGGGTTTCCGGTGGTGCCGGAGGTATAGAGGATGGCCGCCAGCGTGTCGGCGGTTCCGGACGCGAGCGGGGCGGACGCGAGGGCGCCGGAGGGCATGGCGGGGAATTCCTCTTCGTCGAAGC
The DNA here is from genome assembly GCA_018432565.1 of Kiritimatiellia bacterium. Taxonomy (GTDB): domain Bacteria; phylum Verrucomicrobiota; class Kiritimatiellia; order CAIQIC01; family Lenti-01; genus JAAZFE01. The sequence continues at coordinate 5,022 of JAHDSS010000338.1, read as the reverse complement.
AAATGACGCGGACGGACAGGGCGGGCAGGGAACGGAGGGCATCCTGCGCGACGGGCCGGGTTTTGGCGGAGCAGAAGAGGGCGACGGGTTCGGTCTGGCCGAGGACATAGGCCAGTTCCGGGGCGGGGCTCATGGCATCCACGGGAACGGCGATGCAATGGTTGCGCCAGATGGACAGCAGGGCGGTGATCCATTCCGGCCGGTTTTCGGAGAAGAGGACGATGCGCTCGCCGGGGGCGGAGAAATAGAGCGACGCCAGGGCGGCGGAATGGGCCAGCAGGTCGGACCGGGTGATTTCCGTCTCCTGCCAGAACACGGCCGTGGACGGCAGGGGGCGCAGGAGGGTGAAGGCCGGTTCGGCGTTAGTGGGCGTCGTCATGGCGGGCTCCCGTCGGTGGGGGGTGTGATCTGCAACTGAACCATGGCGCGATCCTAGTGCATTCCGGAGGCGGGAACAACGGAAAGTCAGAAAAAATGCAGGGGCGGGGCCGGCGCGGCGGGGGTTGCGCAGGAGGATCGGGAAACGGTAGGATGCGGGCCATGGACTATTTGAAGTTCATCCAGCGGATCTGCCTGATTGCGAGCGTGGTCCTTGTCATCGGGATTGTGGTCCGGCTTTTTCTGCCGCTGATCGAGCGTCAGCGGGAGCTGCGGGCGCGGGCGGCGGAGCTGCGGCTGGACATCCAGCGGGAGGCCGAAGCGCTGCGGATGCTGCGGCTGAAGCAGGCCCGGCTGCAGGAGGATCCGCGCTTTATCGAGAAAATTGCCCGGGAGAAACTGGGCTACGCCAAGCCGGGGGAAACCGTATTCCGCTTCGAGGACGAAGACGAACCGTAGCCTTGGGCTGCCCAGCGCAGCTCGGCGGCGATGGATTCGGCGAGGGGGCGGGGGCGCAGAGCGTCGGGAAGCACCGAATAGGTGTAGGTTTCGACTTCGCAGAAGGCGCGGCGGGCCTGCCGGAAAAAGGCGGGGGTGAGGAGGTGGCGGGTGGAGCGCAGGGGGCCGGCTCCTTTCCACGTCAGCGGCACGTGGTAATGGGTGCGGACCACGGCTTGCTTCGGCAGTTTCGGCAGATCCGGGAGAGCGTCGGTCAGGTCGGGCCATTCGCCGATGAGCTCTCCGTCGAGGGCGGCGCGGGTCTGGTGGAGGAATCGGGGTTCGGCAAAAGGGGCCAGGGCGGCGCGCGCGGCGGGCGTGTTGTCGCACTCGATCGCGGCGGACACCTGCACGCGGACAATGCGTTTCCAGTCGAGGTGATCAATGGAGCGGAACTCCACGGCGGCATGGCAGGTATCGAGGCACCAGCCGACCTCCGGGCCCAGGCGGCCGAGGCGGCGGTCAAAGAGTTCCCAGGCGCAGCCGGGTTCGGGTTCGATGGCCAGTCTGATGCGGCGGCCGGTGGCCCCTTCCACTTCGCGGCAGGTGCCCGCGGCCTTCCGCAGATTCTTCAGCGCCTCGCGGTCGTCGTCGGGCGAGATCCAGTCACCGCTCCATCCGCCGGGAACGGTGGTGACGGTGCCCGTCCCGCCTTCCGGAAGAAATCCGCTCAGGAACGCGACGGCCCGGCGGGTATAGGCCAGGCGGTCCGGATCGGTCCAGTTCGGGCGGTACACGTTGGTTTTGACTCGGACGTTTTGAAACCGTCCGTAGGGGAAGGCGTTGAGCGCGGCCAGAAAACAGCCGTGGGCCTCCAGCCATGTGTGCAGGTCGTTTGCCCGGGACAGGGCCTCCCCCAGGGCGCGGTTGCCCAGGTGGAGGCTGACGGGAAACGGGCGGCGGGGAGCGACGAGGGCCTTGACCGCCGGGATCAGGGTGTCGAGACTTTTCTGCGCGGCCTTCCACGTCGAGGCGTCGCAGGCGTTCAGACAGAAGGAAAGCGGAAACGGCGTCATGGGGTCAGCCCGTGAATTGCAGCCTTTCGCTCCCGGGATTTAACATTTAAGGGCTGACCCCATTCGGCGAGGGCGGCGATGCAGTCGGCCATGAGGGTTTCGTCGATGGTGTGCAGTTCGACGCGGGAACCGAGGGGGGCGGGGAAGGTGACGGTGAGTTCGCCGCCGAGGTGGGCGCGGAAGTCTTCGATGCCGTCCAGGACGGCGAGGCGCCCCGGGCGCGTGGTCCGGGCCAGTTCGGGATCGAAGACGGGCAGGCCGCAGGCGCGGAGGGTTTGGATCAGCCGGCAGGCCTGGGATTCGGGCAGCAGGCCGAGGCAGGCCGCATAGAGGGCGTCGAGGGCGATGCCGATGGCGACGGCATGTCCGTGGGACAGGCGGTGGCGGGACATGGCTTCGAGCTTGTGAGCGGCCCAGTGGCCGTAGTCGAGGGGACGGGCGGCGCCCAGCTCAAAAGGATCGCCGGACGTGGCGATGTGTTCCAGATGCAGCAGGGCGCAGCGCTGGAGGATGCGCCGGATGGCGGGCAGGTCGCGCCGGGCGATTTTCGGCGCGGCGCGTTCGATGGACCGGAAAAAGGCGGCATCCTTGATGGCGGCGACCTTGACGGCTTCGGCAATGCCGTCGAGCAGGAGGGGGAGGGGCAGGGACTCCAGAAAACCAGCGTCGTTCAGGACGGCCCAGGGGGGGGCAAAGGTGCCAAGGAGGTTTTTGGAGCCTTCAAAATTGATGGCGTTTTTGACGCCGACGCCGGAGTCGCATTGGGCGAGGGCGGTGGTGGGGATGCGGACATGACGGACGCCGCGGTGGAAGAGGGCGGCGGCCAGGCCGGCGGCATCGAGGAAGGCGCCGCCGCCGATGGCGAGGCAATAGGAATGGCGGCAGATGTTGCCGGCGCGCAGGGCATCCAGCATCCGGCGGACGGGGGCGGCCGACTGCTTGATGGTTTCGCCGCCGGCAAGAATCAGGGGGGGGCGCACGAGTTGAAGGGCATCGGCATGGGCCTGGAAATAGGCGCGGATCCGGGCGGGCAGATCCGGGAAGGCCTTCTTCACGCCGCGGTCTATCAGGACCAGGCAGCGGTGGCGGCGGTCCGGCTGGCCGCGGGCGACGGCATCGCGGAGCGCGGGATTGCGCGGGGCGAACAGATCGCGGGTGAACACGACGGGAAAGGCGTGCCGGACTTCAATGCGCTGGAGGTGGGTGGTCAAGGGAGGGATAATGGATTAGACGGGATTACAGGCGGGGAGAGAGGAAGGGGAATTGGACAGGATTGACAGGATTTTTCAGGATGTACAGGATGGGGATGGAAATTTTCCACGCCATGGAAAAGTTTTCCGCCGATTTTCCACGCTATGGAAAAAAGTTTTCCACACCGTGGAAAATCCGGATTGATCGGAACCGGAGCGACGGGATGGGCGCGGGACACTTGCATTCTATCCTGCCAGCGGCTGGGAACGAAAAAGGGTTCAGTTTCTTTCCTGAACCCTGACCTCTGAACCCTGACTCCTTGCTTCCTCACGCCGGTTTCCAGGAGTCCTTGAGGGTGACGGTGCGGTTGAAGACGGGGGCGCCGGGGCGGCTGTCGGGATCGGCGGCGAAGTAGCCGATGCGCTCGAACTGGAAACGGTCGCCGGGCCTGGCCTCGAGCAGCGAGGGTTCGACGAGGGCCTGGACGGTCCGGAGCGAGTCGGGGTTGAGGCGGGTTTTGAAATCCACGTCCTTGTCGCCGTCGGGCTCGGGCACGTTGAAGAGGCGGTCGTAGAGCCGGACTTCGACGGGCTTGGCGGCGTGGGCGGCGACCCAGTGGATGGTGGCCTTGACCTTGATGCGCTCGGTCATGGGCGCGAACGTGCCGCGCACGGCGGTGACGGAACCGCTTTCGTCCTTTTCGACGCCGGTGCAGGTCAGGAAGCCGGCGTTGCGCAGGCGGACGGATTTGCCGGGGGAGAGGCGGAAATACTTCGGGGGGGGCGTCTCGGCGAAATCCTCGCGTTCGATGAACAATTCGGGTCCGAAGGGGATATCGCGTTCGCCGGCGGCGGGGTCTTCGGGATTGTTGGCGCCCTTGACGGAAGCCGGCAGGTCCGCTGCGTTTTCGACGACGACGCGCAGGGGATCGAGCACGGCCATGGCGCGGCGGGCGGATTTGTTCAGATCGTCGCGGATGCAGTGGTCGAGGAGGGCGACATCGGTAAGTGAATCGTACTTGGTGACGCCGACGCGTTCGCAGAACTCGCGGATGGCGGCGGGGGGGACGCCGCGGCGGCGCAGGCCGCACAGCGTCGGCATGCGGGGATCGTCCCAGCCGCGGACGAGCTTCTGCTGCACCAGTTCGAGCAGCTTGCGCTTGCTCATGACCGTGTAGGTCAGGGAAAGGCGCGCGAACTCCATCTGGCGGGAAGGGAAGAGGCGGCAGTTGCGGATGACCCAGTCGTAGAGGGGGCGGTGCACTTCGAACTCGAGGGTGCACATCGAGTGGGTGACTTTTTCGAGGGCGTCCTCGATGGGGTGGGCGTAGTCGTACATGGGATAGATGCACCACTTGTCGCCGGCATGGGGGTGGGGGGTGTGGAGGATGCGGTAGAGGACCGGGTCGCGCATGTGCAGGTTGGGCGAGGCCATGTCGATCTTGGCGCGCAGCACTTTGGAGCCGTCGGGGAATTCGCCGGCGCGCATGCGCTGGAAGAGATCGAGGTTCTCTTCCGGAGACCGGTTGCGGAAGGGCGACTCGCGGCCGGGTTCGGTGGGGATGCCGCGGTAGGATTTCCACTGTTCGGCGGTCAGCTCGCAGACGTAGGCCTTGCCGTCGCGGATCAGGCCGCAGGCCAGTTCGACCATCTGCTCGAAGTAGTCGGAGGCGTGGTAGTAGTGCGGGCCCCAGTCGAAGCCCAGCCAGCGGACGTCGGCCTTGATGGCGTCGGTGTATTCGACGTCCTCCTTGACGGGGTTGGTGTCGTCCATGCGCAGGTGGCATTCACCGTTGTTCTCCAGCGCCATGCCGAAATCGAGGCAGATGGCCTTGGCGTGGCCGATGTGGAGATAGCCGTTGGGTTCGGGCGGAAAGCGCGTGACGACGTTCCCGCCGTATGTGCCGGTGCGGTTGTCTTCCGCGATGATTTCGCGGATG
>JAHDSS010000381.1 GCA_018432565.1 Kiritimatiellia bacterium | reverse complement strand
GGCGACGGGGCCGTGAACAGCCGCACGATGCCGCGCTGCGTGTCAAACGACGCGAACACCAGGATCGTGAACGTCAGCAGCACGATCGTGATGGCCGTCAGCGCCGTCCGCAGCGGCCGGCGGCGCATGGTCGAGATGCCCATGCTCATGGCCGCCATCACGGTATTGAAGCGCGAGATGTCCGCCACGTGGATCGTGTTGGTCATCCCCTGCATCGCCTTCAGCTCCGTCTCGAACTTCTGCATGATGATGAAAATCACCAGCGACGACAGCACGACGACCGTGAAGCCCAGGAAGATGATGATCGGCGTCTGCGCCACCGCGAACGCCGGATGCGAGAGGTAGAGGACCACGAACGTGACGAGAAAGAACACCACGAACCAGATCACCTGCTTGTAGATGATGCTCGACCCGATCAGCAGGCGCTCGAGGGCGAAGGCGAACGGAATGCACAGCGCCAGCAGAATCAGCACCGCCGTCACCAGGTCGTCCATGATCGAGCGGCTGGACTCGTACACCGGCTGGGAGGACAGCAGGGCCGCCGCCGCCAGCGACTCGGCGTAGAGCGGGCGGTCGTCTTCATCCGCCGCCGCGATCAGGTCCTGGGCCCGCCCGTGCAGTTCCTCGATCGAGCTGTTGAGGATGTCCTTGGACCGCAGCAGGGACAGGCGCGTTTCGTTGAGCCGCCAGAGGTCGCCCGCGCCCTGGAAGGAAGGCAGGATGCCCAGCCAGTTGCCCGTGATCGGGAAGCCCTTGCCCAGCGACTCGCGCATGTCCCCGCCGGCGGCATCGTCCCCGGCGGCGGCCGGCCCGCCGTTGTTCAGCCCGACGGCCGACTTTTCGCCGAAGATCTTGGCCTGCGAAACCTTGTCCTCGATGAAGAACGTCACCGCGCCGTCCACCGTCCGGACGTTGCCGCGCTCGGAGGAATCCCCGCCGAGATTGGCGTTGCCGATGGCGTCGAAGACCGTGGCGGCATCCGGCCAGAAGCGCGGCGGCATCAGGTAGAAGCCCGGCCGCGCGTTGAGCATGTTGATGCGCGTGCGCAGGGTGTCGGTCGAGCCCATGTCGGACACTTCCACCACGGTGCCGCGTTCGTCGAAGCGCGCGGCGAACGCCGTCGGCTGCGAACCGCTGTCCTCCTTGGGCAGGCCGCCGAAGGCGTAGGTGCCGTTCTGGTCGCTCATGCCCAGCAGGAAGGGATCAAAGGCGGGAAACTTGTTGTGGGGCCAGTAGATGCGGTTCCATGGCGTTTCGATGTTCACCATCACCACCGCGCCGGCCACCGGCAGATTGGGAATCGAGCTGCCGCGATGGCGCCCCATCGTCATCGCGCCCTCCGCCGTGTCGTTGCGGAAGCGCGGCGTGATGTAGGAATAATCCGAGGGAATCACCCGGCGCAGGGAGAGCCCGCGCTGGTCGGCCACCGCCTCGTCGGCGCCGGCGGCGGGTTTCAGGTCGCCCAGCTGCGCCTCCTGGTCGCCCACGGCGGCCATGATGCGGCCGATCTCGCCGATGTTGCGCTCGACGGAGTCCAGGTCGAGGCGGTCGAGGGTGTCGGCGGGCGTGCCTTCGCGCGGCAGGGTTTCGTGCATGGTGCCCAGCACGATGTTGTAGATGCCGTAGCGCCCGGCGATTTCGCCGCCGTGGATCAGGCCGTCGGCCGCCCACAGCAGGCGCGGCTGGGCCAGGGCGGAATCCACGCTGGCCAGTTCGAAGAATTCCGGCGTCCGCCCGGTCTCCGCCAGCCGGTTGTAGGCGCGCAGGAAGCTCTGCTGAACCCGGCCGTAGAGCCCGGGGTGATCCTTGTCGCGGTTGCGGATCTCGGAATCGCCGCCGATCAGGACGCCCCAGCGCTCCGTGCTGTCGCCCAGCAGCAGGGAAACGTGGAGGGTGATCCAGCGCTCGGCCAGCAGGCGGTTGAGTTCCGCCGCGCTGTCCAGCATGCGTTTTTCGGCAACCAGTTCGTTCTGGCGCAGGGCGATTTCCTGCCGCACGGCGGCCAGCACCCGGTCCAGCAGATCCCGGAGTTCGGGGTCGACGGGCCGGTTGCGGCTCAGGGCGCGGCGCAGGTCGTTCCATCGGTCGAATTCGGCCTGGAAGGCATCCACCTCGGCCTGCACCGCCGCCACGGCCTGCTCGTCGACCACCTCGACTTCGGTGCGGAGGGCGTTGACCTGCTTGCGCAGATCCATCAGCTCGCTGCGCAGTTCCAGCGCCATGTCGCGGGCCTGGTCGCGGATGCGTTCGCCCAGCCGCCGGCCGCCGGCCTCTTCGAGATGGGCCAGCGGATCGGGCGTCGAGACGATCTTCTCGACCTGGCCGAGGAAATCCGTTTCCTCGGCCCAGGTCGCGGTGCGGGCCTTCAGGGTGGCCTCGCGGTAGCGATCGTTCGACTCCAGCGCCCAGTAGAACTGCACCACGCCTTCGTGCGACCGCGCTTGGTTGTCGAAAAACGCCAGCACGACATGGCGTTTCGGGCGGTTGGCCTGGAAAATCTCCGCCAGCCGCAGCAGGCCCGCGCAGTTGGCCGCGGCGCGCGCGCCCGGCGCCAGGCGCGGGAACTCCCCGAACGTGTCGAGGTTCGCGCCCACCACGATCACTTCCTCCAGCCCCAGTTCGAACACCGGATCCGTGCCCGGCAGGAACGCGATCACGTTGCGCCCCGTCGTGCGCTTCCAGGTGATCTCG
>JAHDSS010000144.1 GCA_018432565.1 Kiritimatiellia bacterium | reverse complement strand
TCCTGCTCTCCCCCACCCTGACCCTCTGCCACGACCTGGCCAACACCGATGACTGGATCGTCCTGCTGGGCATCGGCCACAGCCTGGATCTGATCGAGGACAAGCTGTCGCTGGACCTCGGCGCCACCGTCGGCTTTGCCGGCGAATACTATGTCGCCGACAACTACGGGGGCGATTCCGGCTCCGCCTGGAGTCACGTCGAGCTCGACGCCGGCCTGAACTACGCCGTTACCGAGACCCTGTCCGTCGGCCTCAAGGCCGCCTTCAGCTCCATTCTCGACAGCGATGTCCGCGACGACATCGATGCCGAGGGCTATTACCCGGAAAAGGATCTCTTCTACGGCGGCCTCACCGCCAGCTACTCCTTCTAGCGTATTCATATCCCCGCGTCCTTGCGTCGCGGGCGAATCCATTCCTGACGCCCTGCGTTTCCACGCAGGGCGTTCTTTCGGAGTAATGTCCCCCCCCTGACGGGGGCATCGGGGCTCCAGAAAGTCGCTCGATTTGCCTGCCTGGAAGCGGGAAGCCCTCGTCCTGCGCGATTCCAGAATACAGGAATCAGCTGGCAGGGCTGCGTCAAGAAAGCGGCTCATCGGGGACGATTCGCCCTACCCCGCCCGCCCTTTCTAAGAAATGGTAGGGCGAGGCATCCCTGCCGAGCCGGACTGTTCTGAAAACACCTTTCTTGACGCAGCCCTGAATCAGCTGGTCGAAACAGGCATTCGGCATTGCACCATGTTGCACTATTTGCCAGCATGGCCAGGTCATGAATACCAACCCGGCTTCCAGTCGAGGTCCGGTCGGGCACTTGATCGATGATGCCCACCGCCCATGCCGCGAGGGGCTGTTCACCCATCCTTCCCCGGCTCATTCCACCCCGTCACAAACCGGCGCCGATCCCCAACCCCTCGCGTCTTTCCTCCGCGAAGAACTGGATGCGCGGCGAAAGCGCTGGAAGCGTTCCGGCCGTCAAACCCTGGCCTGGGTCCTCGCCTGCTCCGCCCTCCCCATTCTGGTCGTGGTCCTTCATCACCTGTGCTTCCGGTAGAACAAGGCCCATTTCTCTGCCGGGGATCCCGTTCCTGCTCCGCTACTGCCAGACCCCTTCGCACGTTCGACCGCATTGGACGCAGGTGCCGTTGGCACGGACTCCCACCCGCTGCGCCCCGAACCCCTCGCGATCCACCAGACGCGCGCCGCACCCCGGACACCAGGTGGCCGTCCACTCCGGATGCCCCCGCACGTTGCCGGCATAGACGTGAAGGAGCCCGTTGGCCTGCGCCCGCTCCCGGGCCCGGCGGAGCGTCTCCAGCGGGGTGGGCTCCGCATCCCGCATGTCGCCGTCGGGATGAAACGCGCTGAAATGCAGCGGGGTGGATACGCCCAGATGCTCCGCCACCCACGCCGTCAGCTCATCCAGTTCCGCATCCGTGTCGTTTTCCCCCGGAATCAGCAGAGTGGTCACTTCCAGCCAGCAGGCGGTCTCGTTCCGAATCGCCTCCAGCGTCTCCAGCACCGGACCCAGCTGCGCCCCGCACAACCGCCGGTAGAAATCATCCCGAAACGATTTCAAATCCACGTTGGCCGCATCCGTTTTGCGGAAGAAATCCAGCCGCGACGCCGCGGAGAAATACCCCGAGGTCACCGCCACCATGCGTACGCCTTGCTCATGGCAGGCATCGGCGATGTCCATCGCGTATTCCGCCCAGACCGCCGGCTCGTTGTAGGTCGCCGCCACCGACGGAATGCCCCGGTCGGCCGCCGACTGGGCCACGTCCCCGGGCGGTACCTCATCGCCCCGCATCCCTCCCGTGCCGTCCGGATGGCTCAGTTCCCAGTTCTGGCAGAACCGGCACGACAGATTGCACCCCAGGGTGCCGAGCGACAGCACCCGGCTGCCGGGCAGAAAATGATTCAGCGGCTTCTTCTCGATGGGATCCACCTGCAAGGCCACCGGATGTCCCCAAGCCTCGGAAAAAAGCGTTCCGCCGCGGTTCAGCCGGACCCGGCAGCGCCCCCGGTGGCTTTCGGCGATCCGGCACCGGTGGGGACACAATTCGCACTGCACCGCCCCGCCTTCCAGCGGGGTCCAGTAGCGGGCGGGTTTCATGGCGTTACCTCTCCCGCCTGGTTCTCCCGGGCCAGGGCCTGGGCCAGCGCCTGCCAGACCAGTCGCGCGCAATGAATCCGCGCCGGATACCGTTCGATGCCGTTGAAGATCTGGAAATCCCCCCATTCCTCCTCGAATCCGCTCCGGCCCAGCCGCGCCGCAAAGGCCGCGGAGATCGCTTCGATCTCCTTCCGGGTCCGCCCTTCCAGCCGCTTCGCCGCCAGGGAAGCGGAAGCGGCGCTCACGGCGCACCCGTGCAGTTCATGCACCAGGCCTTCCAGCGTGCCTTCCGGCGTCCACGCCAGCTTGATTCGGATTTCGTCCCCGCAACCGGGATTGATCGCTTCGGCGTCTTCGGTGCCGCGCGGCACGGCCCCCGCCCCATGCGGCTGTTTGGCCTGCTCCAGCAGCTTCGCCTGATACAGCTGGTTCATGTAAACAGCTCCTGCGCCGCCCGCACGCCTTCGATCAGCCGCCGGACTTCGTCCGCCGTATTGCCCGGAAAGAAACTCGCCCGCGCCACCGATTCCACCCCCAGCCGCCGAAGCAGCGGCTGCGCGCACAGATGGCCGGCCCGTATTTCCACTCCGCGGTTGTCCAGCACCTGGGCCACATCATGAGGATGCACACCTTCCACGCTGAAGCTCACCAGCGAGAGCCGCCCTTCCGCCGGCCCCCACACCCGCACCCCCGGCAGAGCCGCCAGCTCTTCCGCCGCCCGGCGGGCCAGCGCCGCTTCATGCTCGTGCGCGGCCGGCGGCAGTTCCCGCAGCCAGTCCACCGCCGCCGCCAACCCGACCGCCCCCGCGGCATGCGGCGTCCCCCCCTCGAATCGCCACGGCACCTCCGTCCACGTGGATTCGCCATCCTCCACCCGGGAAATCATTTCCCCGCCATAGATCATCGGCTCCATCTGCTCCAGCAATTCCCGACGGCCCCACAGCGCGCCGATTCCCATCGGCCCGTACATCTTGTGCCCCGAAAACGCCAGAAAATCGCATCCCATGGCCTGCACATCCACGGGCAGATGGGCCACGCCCTGCGCGGCATCCACCAGCACCCGCGCCTCGGCCGCATGGGCCGCCTCGCAGACCGCCCGGATGTCGTTTTCCACCCCAAGCACGTTCGACACCCACGTCACCGCCACCCATTTGGTCCGATGCGCTTCCAACCCCTTTCGAAACGCCTCGAGATCCAGCCGCCCGTCTGATTTCAGCGGCATCACCTTCAGGGCTGCCCCCATCCGGCGCGCGACCTGCTGCCAGGGCACCCAGTTGCTGTGATGCTCCGCGGCCGACACCCATACCTCGTCGCCCGGACCGATCTCCCAGCGCGCCAGACCGGTCGCCACCAGGTTGATCCCCGCCGTCGTCCCGGCGGTAAACACCACCTCCTCCGGCGCGGACGCCCCGAGAAATCCGGCCACCTTGGAGCGGGCCCCCTCGTACGCCAGCGTCGCTTCCGTGCCCAGCTGGTGCACGCTGCGCCGGGGATTCGCATTGTGCTTGCGGTAGAACTCGTCCATGACCCGCAGCACCAACTCCGGCCGCTGGGTGGTCGCCGCGTTGTCCAGCCAGGCCAGTTCGCGCCCCAGAATGGCGAACTGACGCCGCAGCCCCCCCGGATCGAATCCGCCCTGCCGGTCCTGTGATGCCGCCTCCTTCATTGCTCGTTGCCCTGCACCCGCAGTATGCTACAGTTTCACCGACATGCGCAAGAACATCGGCTGGCAGGAAAAAACCGACGACACCAAATACGAGATCCGGGTGCTGTTCCAGGGCGGCGACCGGATCCTCTGGCGCCGCATCACCAAGGCCATGGAGCGATGGGAACCGTTCGACCCCTCTGCGGACCACTGGCAGATCCTGCTGGAAAAAATGAAGGCCCGCTACGTCCGCCGACAGGCCCCCTACAAGGATCTCCAGCTCGTGGAGCGCCTCGCCGCTCGGGCCGCCTCCGACTCCCCGCCATCCCCATGAACCCGGTGGCCGCCATCGCCCTGCTCGCCCTGCGCCAGACCCTGCGCTCGCGCGTGGTGCTGGCGCTGCTGGCGCTGCTGCTGACCGCCGCCTTCCTGCTGCCGCTGGCCATCCGCCACGACGGCACGCCCGAAGGCCTCATCCGCCTGCATCTCACCTATTCCCTGGGCATCGCCGGCTTCCTGCTTTCCCTCGTCACCCTCTGGGCCGGCTGCGCGGCCATCTCGAAAGAGGCCGACGACAACACCCTCCAGCTGGTGCTCGTCAAGCCGGTTCCCCGCCTGCATGTCTGGCTGGGCAAATGGAGCGCCCTGCTGGTTCTCAACGCGCTGCTGCTGGCGCTGGCCGGCGGGGCCGCCGCCGCCGGCCTGCACGCCCAGCTGCGCCGCGGCGGCTTCGATCCCGCCGCCCTGGACCGCGCCCGCCTCACGGCCCTCGCCGCCCTCGACACGATTCACTCGCCCCTCCCCGACATCGAAGCCGACGTCCGCGCCGACTTCGAGTCATGGCGCGCGCGCAACGGCATCCCCCCCGGCGTCCGCGAAGACGCCCTCCTCGACTCCCTCCGCCGCGCCCGGCTGGCCCGCCTCTACTCCATCCCCCCCGGCGAATCCAACACATGGACCTTCCCCCCCCCGCCATCGCTCCCCGCCCATTGGTTTGTCCAGTTTCGCTGCGATGCGTCCGTCCCCGGCGCCGCCCGGATGGAGGCCACCCTCGATCTGGACGGATTCGGCGCCCCCGTTTCACGGGATTTCCTCGTCACTCCCGGCGTCCAGCAGATGCTTCTGTTCACGAATCCGCCCGCACCGGACACGGCATCCTCCGCCGCCCCTCTGGCCGTTACCTTCCGCAACCACGGCACCCACGGCGCCACGCTGTTCTTCGAACCCGGCGACGGCCTGGTCCTGCGGCATCCTCACGGCACCTTCGCTGCCAACTACCTCCGGGCCCTGCTGCTGATGTTCCTGCGCCTGGCCCTGTTCGCCGCCATCGGCGTCACCCTCGGTACCCTGTTCTCCATGCCCGTCGCCGCGTTCCTCGGGCTGGTCCTGATGCTGGTCCTCCAGCTCTCCGGCTTCATCCGCGCCGCCGCCCAGGCGGACCGGCAGACTTTCGTCGCCAACGTCGCCGCCTTCGGCCAGGCCGGCCACGCCCACGACGCCAACTCCGCCGACTCCCCCGCCCCCTCCCTGGCCGCCCGCGCCCTGGCCAACGCCCTCTTCTGCGCCTACCGCGGCACCTGGCTCGCCCTGCGGCCGTTGCTCGATTACCGCGCTCCGGATGACCTGGCCGCCGCCGCCCGCATCCCCCCCGGCGATGTCGCCCGCGCCCTGCTTCAGCAGGGACTGCTTCTCCCCGCTTTCCTCGCCCTCCTTTCCACCGCCGTCCTCAAAAAACGCGAATGGGCCTTGCCTCAACTCTCATGAGCCCCTTGTGTCCCAGCCTGGCAGCCCCAGACCCCCATGACGTTACGCCATGGGTGAATCCGCTTTCTCCCAACCCCGCATCCTTCCAGTTCCGCCTGTTTTCCACACCGTGGAAAACTTTTTTCCACACTGTGGAAAAATCCCCGCCTGTTTTTCCATGCCGTGGAAAATCCGGAAAAAAAGTTTCCATGCCGTGGAAAAACCGGAAAAATAGTTTCCACGCCGTGGAAAATCCGCCGGTGTGTTTGCCCCTCCCTGGTCATTGGACATTGGACATTGGATATTGGATATTGGATATTCTTCCCCGGTTTTACGTGCCCAGCCCTCTATGACCAAGCCCATTGCCATCCTCCTGCTCGCCGCCCTGCTGGCCCTCCCCCTCGCCGGCGCGCTGAATTTCCGCCTGCTCCGCCAGCGCGAAGACGCCCGCCTGACGCTGGCCCCGCCCACGCACAACATGCCCCCGGCTGTCGCCTTCACCACCATCGCCCTCGGCGGCTTCCGCGGCATCCTGGCCGACATCCTCTGGATGCGCGCCGGCACCCTGCAGGACGAAGGGCGCTACTTCGAACTCGTTCAGCTCTCCGACTGGATTTCCAAGCTGCAGCCGCGATCGCCGCCCATCTGGGCCTATCACGCCTGGAACATGGCCTATAATCTCTCCGCGCTGATGCCCTCCCCCGGGGAAAAATGGCGGTGGGTCCGCAACGGCCTGGTCCTGCTGCGCGACGAAGGCCTGTCGTTCAATCCCGGCTCCGCCCGCCTCCACCAGGAACTCGCCTGGCTGTTCCTGCACAAGCTGGGGACGGATTCCGATGCGGCCGCCGGCTATTACCGGGAGCAATGGGCCGCCGAAGTGGAAGCCGGCCGGGCCCGCCTCGACCCCGCCCTCCTGCGGCAGATCGAAGACCAAATCGGTCCCCTTGACTGGCGCACCCCCCAGGCCCATGCCATCTACTGGGCCACCGCCGGACTGCCCTTCGCCCGCAGCGATTTCGATGATCTCTCCCTGCGCCGCGTGATCTACCAGGCCCTGCTCCAGCGCATCCAGATGGGCGAACGCCAGTGGATCCCCGCCGCCACCGCCTGCGTGGAAGAGGCCGTGCAGCGCCATCCCGATATCGGCGCGCTCCGGCAAGTCCTGCGGCAGCTCCGCCAAAGCCAATAGACGGGATTCGCGTCCCTATTTCGCCGCGGACGGCAGCGCCAGCCGATCCCCCAGCTTCCGGTCCCACTCCGGCGGATCCATCCGCTCGAATCCGCCCCCATGAAAAAACGTGATCTCGCCGAAATACACCCGCCCGCGGCAGAAGAACAGGTCAATGCGGGCATAGGGAAAATCCTTCGACAACGTTTCCGCCAGGCGGATCATCTCCGGCAGGGCGTCGGGACGGTCCACCTCCCGTCCCCCGGGCCACAGGGGGGCGGCCCCTTCCCACTCCGTCCAGACGAACGGCAGCCGCCGCCAGGCGGGATCGTAGAAATTCCGTCGGTGCGCGGTATCCCGGTCCAGGTCCACCTGAATGCACTCCGCCCGCCCGTTGAAGCAATGCAGCTTGTAGTCGCTGGGAATCTGTCCGGCTTCGTCCAGCAGCAGTTCTTCCGCGACGATCCGCGGCGTCATGCCCCGGTACGGCCATTCCCTCGACTGGACATAGTGGTTCTCGGCCATCCATTCGCGGAACTGCCGGCGGACTCGGCGCTCGTCCTCCCGATGGTTGTCGCGGACAATCCAGTTCTGCCCGCTGCCGTGGTTGACCTTCAGCACAAAGGCGCCGGGCAGCTCCCGAAAGCAGATGTCATCGGCCCGGTCGTACACCGCCAGCAGCGGAATCAGGCACTCCGCGCCCGCCCGCGCCCGCACATGCTCGCGCACCGCGAGCTTGTCTGCCGCCGTCCGCTGCAGCGGATCGCGGTAAAACCGCTTCAGCCAGTTGAGCTTTTCGTTCAGCGTCCGCGGATTCGCCCAGTCCATCGGCCGTCCGAAGGCGCGTTCGTACCCGCGCTCAATGGCCGCGCGGTCGGACCGCCACCGGCCCTCCGCCCAATAGTCGCGGAAACGCACCCAGGGAGACAGCAGGCGGAATCCCAGGTCCGTGTCGCGGTACGCGCGTTTGAGCCATGCCCTCATTCCCCCGGACCATACCCCGGCGCGCCGCCCGCCGGCAAGTTTGGTTGTGAGTTGGTGGTCGCTGGTCGCTGGTCTGTCCAACCATCCCCCGATCTTGCACCGCCGGATTCAGACCCCCACGGTCTTGCACCGTGGGTGAATCAAGTTGACCAGCCCCCCC
>JAHDSS010000079.1 GCA_018432565.1 Kiritimatiellia bacterium | reverse complement strand
TGGCGAGATTGAACAGCAGGTGGCCGATGGCGACGCGCCAGGCGCCGATGCGCATGGGCAGCGCGGCCATGATGGGGACGATGCAGGTGCCGATGTGCGCGCCGAGGACGACGACGGCGACCTGATGGAATTCAGTGAAGACCCCGGCTTTGACGAGGGCGAAGCACAGGCCGATCATGGCGCCGGAGGACGTCAGCAGGGCGGTCAGGAGGGCGGACAGGCCCACGCCGAGAAGGCGATAGGTCCAGACATCGCCCCGGATGTGGGAAAGGAAGGGGGCAAAGGCCTCTTTGTGGGGGGCGATGCCGGCGGAAATGGTTTCCATGCCGAGGAACAGCAGGCCGAATCCAATGAGGGCGCCGCCGAGCTTGCGCCAGCGGTCGGAGGGAATCAGGGCGTCGAGGAGGAAGCCGATGCCGATGGCGGCCCAGCAGTAGTCGGCGATGTGGAAGGAGATCAGCTGCATGGACAGCGAGGTGCCGATGTTGGCGCCGAAGACGGGGGCGATGGCCTGGGAAAGGGTCATGACGCCGGCGTTGACGAAGCCGGCGAGCATGGCCACGGCGGCGCCGGAATGCGCCAGGAAGCCGACCGTGGTGCCGAAGACGGCGCCGTGGGCCCGGCTGCGGGTGGCGCGGGCCAGGATGGAGCGCAGGGAGCTGCCGGCGGCGGCGCGGAGGCTGCCGGTCATGACGTGCATGCCGTAGATGAACAGACTCAGGCCGCCAAGGACCTGGAAGAGCAAGAGAACGATTTCCTGGGTTTTCATGATGCGATCGGGGGTCGGGACCGGTCCCTGCCATCGGGGTTGCGGCACGCCAACCAAACGGAGTACGTTATCAAAATCAGGGAGGGGGTCAAATGTCGTCTTCGTCCTGCAGGCGGGACAGGAAATCGCGGGGATCGACCAGGGGCTGGGGTTCGGGCTCCGGATTGAATTCGGCATGCTTGCCGAGTTTGGAGCGCTTGATCCAGAACTGGGGTTCTTTTTCGGCCAGGGCGATGTTGCGGGCGTGGCGGACGATGCGGTCGAGGGCGGCGATGTACTCGCTGAAATACATGCCGGCGACAGGGGTCATGGCGCGTCGGGAAACCTCCTCGTTGAAATGATTGCGAGTGGCGAGGCTGCCCTCCATGTAGTCGTCGCGGGCGGCGAGGAGGCGGTCGGCGACCGCGGCGCGGTCTTCCAGGTCGGGGTCGAAGGACTGGATCAGGAGCTTGAAGACGTGGCGGACGGCCTCGTAGAGCTGGAAGAAGAGGGAGAAGGAGAGGCGGTCCACGACGGCGCCGGAAGAGTGTTGACGGCGCAGGGACAGGGTGCAGAGGGTTTCGATGTGATCGCCGATGCGTTCGAGCGCGGACATGCAGCGGTCGATGTACTGGACAAAGATGGCCTGTCGCTTGGAGAGGCGGCGGCGGGTCAGCCGGGCGAGGTAGTCCTTCATGGCCAGCTTGATTTCGTTGATGGCCTGTTCATTGAGGCGAATGGCCTGGACATCCCGGGAGGTGTGCGAAAACAGGATGGTTTCGCCGGCCAGGCGGAGGCTTTTGGCGGCGAGGCGGGCGACGCGGCGAAGTTCGGCGAGGCAGGCGGCGATGGCCTGTTCGGGGGTGGCGAGAAGCTCCGGCCGGAGGAACGACGGTTCGGGCGGCGGGGTGAGGGAGGGGACGATGCGGCGCAGGAAGCGCGCGTAGAGCGGCACGATAGGCAGGAAGACCAGGCAGTTCTGGAGCATCAGGAAGGTGTGGGTGTTGGCGGTTTGGCGGACCAGGCTGGCGGAGGAGCCCTCCAGCAGGGGAATCCACAGCGGGGCCAGGAGGATGGAGAGGACGGCGTTGTTGACGTTGGTCAGCAGATTGCCGATGGCGGCGCGGCGGGATTCAATGCCGGTGCCGATGGAGCCGAGGAGGGCGGTGGCGCAGGTGCCGATCTGCGCGCCGATGACGATGGGATAGGTCTGCCAGAGCGAATCGAAGACGCCGGCGTCGGCCAGGGCGAAGGCCATGCCGATGGTGGCGCCGCTGCTCTGGATGATGGCGGTGAGGCCGAAGGCGAGGCCGACGCCGAGCAGGCGCCCGGACAGGGCATGGCCGTCGATGCCGGCCAGGTACTGGCGCAGCAGGTCGCGGTGGGGGGCGACGGCGCCGCTCATGACCTTCATGCCGAGAAACAGCAGGCCGAAGCCGACCAGGGCCTTGCCCAGGCATTTGACGCGGGGCCGGGGAAACGCCATTTGCAGGGCCAGGCCGACCACGATGCCGACATAAGCGTAGTCCGTCAGCTTGAAGGACACGAGCTGCATGGACAGGGAGGTGCCGAGGTTGGTGCCGAGCATGGGGGCGACCGATTGCGCCAGGTTCATCAGGCCCGCATTGATGAAACCGACGAACATGACCGAGGCGGCGGAGGAATGGACGAGGAAGCCCAGCAGGGTGCCGAGGGCCAGGCCGGCGAAGCGGTTGGCGGTGGTCTTGGTCAGGAGGGTGCGCAGGCCGCTGCCGGCGGCGGTTCGGAGCCCTTCGGACATGATGCCCATGCCCAGAATGAACAGCGCCAGCCCGCCCAGCACCTCGAAAATAAGAAAAAAAAGTTCGCCGTGGCTCATCGGAATCTTCCCGCAAAGGAAGCCGTATTGTGTCGCGGGTGCGGAGGATTGTCAAGCAGCAGCGGCCTGGCCCCGCCGGACTGCGGGCCGGGGCAGGGGCTGCGTCAAGAAAGGTGTTTTCAGAACCGTCCGGCTCGGCAGGGATGCCTCGCCCTGCCCTTTCCGAGAAAGGGCGGGTGGGGTAGGGCGAATCGTCCCCGATGAGCCGCTTTCTTGACGCAGCCCTGCGGGCAGGGGCGCCTCTGCGATCAGGTGCGTCTTTTGCGCCCTAAGGACGTGAAGGCTTGTCTTCGTGGCACGCGGCTCCTGTCGCGTGCGGGTGGTTGGATCCGCGCGGGCCGGGAGCCCCGCGCTACGAGGGCCCACTCTGGCGACACCTAATCGCAGATGCGCCCGACGAGCGGGTTGCGGACCATCCGGATTTTCCACGCCATGGAATCCGGCAGCCGCCGGACCACACCGTGGAAAATCCGGATTTTTAAACGGGGCGGAGATTTAACTTTTAAGGGCTGACCCCGGCTACAGGTTGGTGCGTTTGATCCAGAACTGGGGCTGTTTTTCGGCAAGGGCGATGGACTTGGAATGGCGGACGATGCGGTCGAGCGCGGCGATGTATTCGCTGAAGAAGATGCCGGCGATGGCGGTGATGGAGCGGGTGGAGACCTTGTCGGTGAACAGGGAGCGGGTATCGAGGCTGGACTGCATGTAGTCGTCGCGGGCCTGGAGGATGCGCTGGGCGAGTTCCTGGATGCTCTCTTTG
>JAHDSS010000103.1 GCA_018432565.1 Kiritimatiellia bacterium | reverse complement strand
TTCATACGCGCCGGGGGTTTCTTCCGTCCATCCGCCGAGGTCGATGGCCTGTTGGATGATGGAGGAGAAGTCCTTGTGGCCGGTTTCGTCGGCGGCGATGTGCTGGACGCCGGGCCAGCCGACCTCGGCCGTGGTGGCGAGGTGCTGGATGTAGCTGGGGCGCGGGGGCATGATGCAGTTGGTGGTGTAGAGCACCACGCCGGGGAGATCGGCGAATTCCTTCTGCTGGTTCTGCCAGGCGGTGCCGTAGTGGCCCTTGAGGTGCTTGTGTTTCTTCAGCTCGGGATAGGCCAGCGCGGGGAGCATTTCGCCGTGGGTGTAGATGTTGACGCCCTTGCCCTCGGACTGCTCCAGCAGCATCTTCAGGTCGCGCAGGTCGTGGCCGGTCACGATGATGAACGGGCCCTGGTGGCGGGTGACGGAGACGCGGGTCGGTTCGGGATGCCCGTAGGCGCCGGTGTTGGCTGCGTCGAGCAGGGCCATGGTTTCGAGATTGATCTGGCCGAATTCCATGATCAGGCCGAGCCATTCCTCGACGCTGTGCTCGTCGCCGAGGGCTTTCATGCCCTTCTGGAACCAGGCGGAGACCTTGGGGTCGGTCTTGCCGAGGACCCGCGCATGGGCGGCATAGGCGGCCATGCCGCGCAGGCCGAACAGCAGGGTGGAGCGCAGGGAAACGACATCGGCATCGCCGTGGAAGAGGTCTTCGGGGCGGTAGGTGTTGGCGCCGCCGGCGGCGACGGCCGCCTGCAAAATGCGGTCGCGCATCGCCGCGTTGTCCTTGGGATCGAAGTTGACATTGGTGATGCACATGAACAGCGCATCCATGAACAGGGCTTCGATCTTCGGGTCGGCTGGCTGGCCGTCCACGGCGCGGGCCAGGGTGATCAGCGCCGCGGTGATTTCATCCTGCAGGTTCGAAACTTCGGGGGATTTGCCGCAGGCGCCGGCCTTGGTGCAGCCTTTGCCGCCGGCGGTTTGCTCGCACTGGAAACAGAACATGTCGCTCATGGGGGGTCTCCTTGGGGTGGTTTTGTTTTACAATTCGTGAGTACTCAGGATTCAGGAGTCAGGATTCAGAAGAAACAGCCGAAGACGGTTTTCACGCAAAGGCGCAAAGAGCGCGGAGAAAGAAAAGAATGCCGGTTCCTTGGCGAGCTTCGCGTCTTGGCGTGAGGAAAGGCTGTTGGGTTCGGTTTTCATTCTGATTCCTGAATACTGAATTCTGAATACTCTCTCTACTCTTCCAGAATATCGCCTTCCGTCGAAATCGTCACGACCTGCCAGGGGATTGTTTTTCCGCTGGTTTGGAGGGCGCGCTGGACGGCGGCGGACAGGCCGCCGCAGCAGGGCACTTCCATGCGCAGGACGGTAATGCTTTTGATGTCGTGGAGCCGGAGGACCTCGGCCAGTTTTTCAGCATAATCGCCTTCGTCGAGCTTGGGGCAGCCGATCAGGGTGACCTTGTTGCGCATGAACTTGCGGTGGATGTCGGCGTAGGCGAAGGCCGTGCAGTCGGCGGCGATCAGCAGCGCGGCGTTTTGGAGGGTGGGGGCGCGGACATTCAGCAGCTTGATCTGGACGGGCCAGTTCATCAATTGCGAGGGAGGAGCGGCGGCGGCTTCCGGAGCCGGCGCGGGTTTGCGCTCCAGCGTCTTGTTCATCATGCCGGGACAGCCCGCGAAAAGAGGCCGTTCCGGAGCCGGCGCGGCGGGTTCTTTCGTCGGGGCCGCCGCCATGCGGGCGGCGACGGCGGCTTCGTCGTAGTCGGCGGCCTCGCGTTCGACGATCCTGATCGCGCCGGTGGGGCACGCGGGCAGGCAGTCGCCGAGGCCGTCGCAATAGGAGTCGGACACCAGCTTGGCCTTGCCGTCCACCATCTGGATGGCGCCTTCGTGGCAGGCGCTGACGCACAAGCCGCAGCCGTTGCAGAGGGCTTCGTTGATGGAGATGATCTTGCGTTTCATGCGGTTCTCAGTTGCGAGCGGTCGAAGGTCTTGGCCAGACCGGCCAGCGTGGTTTTGGCCATCTGGGCATGGAGCCGGTTGTTCTCCTGCTCGATGAGCCGGCCGAGGGAGCAGGCGCGCCCGGCGCAGATCTTAGGGTCGAGCAGGCAGCGGTGGGGGCGCAGCGGTTCGCCGCCGGCGGCCTCGTAGATCTCCAGCAGGCGAATGGTTTTCGGTTCGCGGGCCAGGCGGATGCCTCCCTTGGGGCCGCGTTCGGTCTCGAGGAGACCGGAACGGACCAGGCGCTGCACCACCTTGGCGAAGTGGTGGTACGAAAAGCCCAGTTCCCTGGCCAGCGCGGGGGAAGAGCGAAACACGCGGTCGCCGTCGCCGATCCACAGGCAGAGGTGGAGGGCAATCGAGGTCGCTTCGGGGATGTGGATCAGTCCAGGCATGGGGGGGCTCCGGTTAAACTGGTACAACAATACCAAAATATGGAAGGCCCGCAAATGGAAAGATGAAAAAAGTCGAAATTGGCGGGGGGGGCAGGGCCGTGGTAGGCTGGAAATCAATTCACGGAAAGGGACTTGGAATGAAAACCATCATCATCGGCGGCGTGGCAGGCGGCGCGAGCACGGCGGCGCGGCTGCGGCGGCTGGACGAGCAGGCGGAGATCGTGCTGCTGGAGAAGGGCCCGCACATTTCCTACGCGAATTGCGGCCTGCCGTACCACCTGGGAAAAATCATTCCGGAACGCGACTGGCTGCTGGTGATGACGCCGGCGGATTTCCGGGCGCGCTTCAATGTGGATGTGCGGGTGAACCACGAGGTCACCGCCATCGACCGCGAAAAGAAGACGGTGACGGTCCTGAACCGCGAGACGGGCAAGGAACGCGAAGAGCGCTACGACAAGCTGGTGATCGCTACGGGATCGTCGCCGATGGAGCTGAAGCTGCCGGGCATCGACCTGCCCGAGGTGCTGCCGTTGTGGACGCTGGGAGACATGGACCGGATCGCGAAGAAGCTCGACGAAGGGGCGAAGCGCGTGGTGGTGGTGGGCGGCGGGTTCGTGGGGATGGAACTGGCGGAAAGCCTGAGGCACCGGGGGCTGGACGTGACGCTGCTGGAGATGGGGCGCCAGCTGCTGCCGACGATGGACGAGGAAATGAGTTCGCTGCTGGCGGAAGAGCTGCGGCTGGCGGGGATCGTGGTGGAACTGGGGGCGGCGGTTTCGGCGTTTGCACCGGCGGACGGCGGCGGGGTGAAGACGACGGTCCGGGACGGCCGGTCGTGGACGGCCGACCTGGTGGCGCTGTGCGTGGGCGTACGCCCGAACTCGGGGTTGGCCCGGGCGGCGGGGCTGGAGACGGGACCGAAGGGGCATATTGCGACCGATGCCCGGATGCGGACAAATGACCCGGACATTTTCGCGGTGGGCGATGTCGTTTCAGTGGTGGATCCGGTGTTCGGCGAGACGACGGCGGTGCCGTTGGCGGGCCCGGCGAACCGGCAGGGGCGCATCGCGGCGGATGGGATCCTCGGCCGCGAGCACCGGTATGAAGGCACCTACGGGGCGTCGGTGGTCAAAGTGGGGCGGCTGACGGCCGCGAGCTGCGGACACACGGAGGCCCGGCTGAAGGC
>JAHDSS010000483.1 GCA_018432565.1 Kiritimatiellia bacterium | reverse complement strand
GCTCGGCTGAGCTGGCTGAGCACCAGCACCGGCACTTTCAGTTCCTTGGCCATGCCCTTCAGGGCCGCCGAAATCGCCGCGGTTTCGCGCTGGCGCCCCTCCTTGGCGTACCTGGAGAAGTTCATCAGCTGCAGATAGTCCACCACGATGAAGCGAATGCCGTACTTGCGCTTGAGGCGGCGCGCGCGCGCCCGCAGGTCCAGCGCCTCCAGCCCGGCGGTGTCGTCCACGTAGATCGGCGCCTGCCGCAGGGTATCCGCCGCCGAGATCAGCTTGCCGTGGGCCTCCGTGCCCACCTTGCCCCGCGACAGATCCTGGCTGGACACGCCCGCATGGCAGCAGATCATGCGCCGCACCAGCGATTCCGCCGACATTTCCAGGCTGAAGACCGCCACCGGCTGCGGCTCCTGTCGCCGCGCGCCCAAAGCGATATTCTCCGCCACGTTCAGCGCCAGCGACGTCTTGCCCATGGACGGCCGGGCCGCCAGCACGATCAGGTCCGAATCCTGAAGCCCCAGCAGCATCTCGTCGATGTGTTCGAAGCCCGTCGAAAGGCCCGTGATCCCCTTCTTCTCGGAAATCAGCCGCTCGACCTCCTTCATCTCGTCTTCGACCAGGCGGCCCCAGGCCCGGTCGGCGCTGATGCGCTGCTCGCTGAGGGCGAAGAAGGATTCCTCGGCTTCGACCAGGACGGATTCGGCCTCCGACTCCCCCTTGTAGCACTCTTCGGTCACCACGCGGGCGGCGTCAATGATGCGCCGCATCAGGTGGTTTTCGTAGACGAGCTGGATGTAGTACTCGGCGTGGGCCGTGGTGGGCGTGCCGTCAATCAGGCGCGCGAGCTCCTCTTCGCCCCCCGCGCCGTCGAGCTGCCCGGTGTCGCGCAGGCGGTCCACCACCGTGACCAAGTCCACGGGCTTGCGGGCCGAATGAAGGGCCAGCATCGTCTCGTAGAGCGCCTGGTGGCTCTGCACATAGAACGATTCGGCGACGATCTGGCGCTCGACGCACAGATCCAGGACGCGGGCGGCGTCCTGCAGGGCGCAGCCCAGCACCGCCCGCTCGGCATCCTCGCTGTGGGGCGGAATGCGGTCGCCGGAACGCAACGCCTGCGCGCCCGGACCCGCCTGTGCCGCGCCGGCCATCGCCCGCCCCCCCCTTATTCCGTCGCCGCGGATGCTTCCGCCACCCGTTCGGCCACCACCTTGACTTTCAGCGTGCCGCGCACCTCCGGATGCAGATGCAGAGCCGCTTCGTGCTCGCCCAGCGCCTTGAACGGTTCGTACATCGCCAGCTGCTTCTTCGAGAGCTCGATGCCTTCCGCCGCCAGCTTCGCCAGCACGTCGGCGGCGCTGACGGAGCCGAACAGCCGGCCTTCGGCGTTGGCCTTCACCGAGCAGGTCACCGTCAGGCCTTCGAGCTTCCGGAGAAG
>JAHDSS010000281.1 GCA_018432565.1 Kiritimatiellia bacterium | reverse complement strand
TGATCGGGCAGGCCGGCAGCCGACAGCCGGAAGACCGCCTGTTCGCTCTCGGCGTTGTCATCTTCGGCCGCGCCCAGCACCACGGCCTGCCAGACATTCCAGTTCGACGCCCGGAAGACCCGCGTGGCGCCGGCCTGGACATCCAGCGTCCCGTCGCCCTCCTGACGCTGCACCTGCACCACCACGGGGGCGGCAGGCTCCCGGTCCAGGCGCAGGAAGAACCGCCCTTCGCCGCCTTCGCGGACGCGCACGGGACCTTCGGTCATCAGCAGCACCGGCGTGGGATCCGTCACGGAAAACGACCGGATCACATCCGGCGCCGGCTCCCAGTTGCCATCGCCCGGCTGCGAGGCCATCACGCTGACTTCGCCCGCCCCGGTAAAGCTCAGCGTCCGGTCGTTGAGCACCGCGGGACCGGCCACCACCGAAAACTCCACCGGAAGGCCGCTGGACGCCGTGGCCGTCAGCTCGACAACGTCGCCGATCTCCTGTTCGGCAATGTCCGGGAAATCAATCGCTTGCGGAGCGGGCAGAATTTCCAGCGTGCCGCCGGCGTAACCTTCGAAATTCTCATCGCCCGGGTAGGCTTCCACGGTATAGGTTCCCGCCTGCACGGGCGGCTCGGTGCTGCTGGAACGGCGGAAATAACCGCCGCCTGGCAGATAGGTCACCACCACGGGCAGTTCATCGGGGTTCGTCTCGACCGCCACCTCTTTGGGCCCGCCGTCATACACCTGGGTCAGATTCTCCAGCTCGATCTGCGCCGGCGCCCGGGCCACTTGCAGGGAGGCCGTCGCCGAGCCTTCGTAGCGGTCGTCCTCCACCGTCGCCGTCACGGCGTACACGCCCGCGTTGACGGGAGCTTCGGCCAACCCGTTGTAGGTCACGGCCACCACCAGTCCCGCCGGTTCCGTCTCCGCCGTCACGGTGTGCGCGGCACCGTCGTACACCTGCGCCAGGCCGGACAGCGTCACGGACGCGGGGGCCTTGGCCACACCGAACGAGCGCGCGACGTCGGCTGCCGGCTGCCAATTCGCGTCGCCCGCCTGGGAGGCGGTCACCGTCACGTCGCCCGCGCCGGTGAACGTCAGCACGCTGCCGTTCAGGATCGCGGGTCCGGCTGCCACGGAAAAGGCCACCGGAAGGCCGCTCGACGCCGTCGCGGACAGTTCCACGACATCCGGGACCAGGCCGTCGTTCAATGCGGCAAATTCAATCGTCTGGCCGGCCCGGGCCACCGTCAAAACACCCGTGACCGCGCCGAACCAGCCCGGCTCCGTCACGGTCGCCGCCACGTCGTACGTGCCGGCCTGCACGGGTGCGGCTGCCGACCCGTTGTAGGAAATCGTTGCCGCCAACCCCGCCGGGACGGTCACCGCCGTCACTGCGCGCGGACCGCCGTCGTACACCTGATCGAGGTTCAACAGCTCGATCTCCGCGGCCAGCGGTCCGGTCGGATCCACGGTGTACGTCACCGTCAACTGGTTGTTGCCGTCGCTTTTTTCCGCCGTGCCGTCATCCGCATCCACGAACGCCCGCACGTGACGCGTGCCCGGCTTCGTCGAAGCCGTCAGCGAAAACGTCAGTGTGCGCGTTTCGCCGACATTCAGAATCCCCGCGGCCTGTTCCGCATCGCCCGCCTCGCCTGCCTGAGCGTTGCCGGGCTTGGAGGCCCACATCCGCACCACGCCGGCGTCGCCGGGAATATCGCCCTGATTCAAAAGGGTGACCGTCGCGAAGAAGGTGCCGCCCGCCGGAGGGGCTGCCGGGATCAGTTCCAGGGATTCCACCACGAAATCAGGTTTCATCCAGGTCGGCGGCGCGTCAATCGTATAGACTGCCGTCAACTGGTTGTTGCCGTCGCTTTTTTCCTTGGTGACCCCGTCGGCATCGACAAAGGCTCGGGCGTGAAAGGTGCCGGATTCATCCGGGGCCGTCAGCGTAAACGTCAGTTCGCGCGTCTCGCCAACCTCCAGCGTTCCAATGACCTGTTCGGCATCGCCCGCTTCGCCGGCCTTGGCTGTCTTGGATTTTGACGCCCACATCCGCACCACGCCGGCGTCTCCCGGAATGTCGCCTTGGTTCACGATCGTCACGGTGGCGGTGAATTCGCTGCCGGCAGAAGGAGCGGACGGGTCCAGCACCACGGAAGAAACCACAAAATCGGGCTTCATCCAACCCGGGGTCTGGCCCTGTGCCGCTGCCGCCAGCAAGCAGAATCCGGCCGCCATCGCCAGAATTCTATATGCTCTGCTGTTCGTCATGTTGCACACCTTCCTCAATCTTTGGTGAACAAGATGACAAACGTTGGTTAAATCCATATTCGGGAGACGTTAAAACTATGTTAATTCATTCTCCCTAATTGTATTACAATATTTTAATGTTTCGATTA
>JAHDSS010000305.1 GCA_018432565.1 Kiritimatiellia bacterium | reverse complement strand
TACGGGTTCGTCGTTCCGTGGGACTTCGCAGAGGCACCGGCGTGACCTCTGCCGGGTTCAACCGCCGGATGCGGAAAACCGCATGTCCGGTGGTGTGGAAGGGACACGGGGTGCAATCCCCCGTGTCCCCATCCGATCAAAGGTGAAAACAGGAAGCTTGGGCGGGGTTTGGGAGGGTTGGGCTCCGTCCCGACCGTTTTTCCGGATTTTCCACGCCATGGAAAAATACTTGTCCTGCTTCAGCAGGATTTTCCACACCGTGGAAAACTCACATCCAGCCGGCCCGGTCCATCCGCCGGCAAAATCGGGATGGAATCAGCCGTCGGTGTGTGGAGTGCAAAGGGTCAGTCCTGAATTATATTGGATCTGGCCCGAAATGTTTCCCGGTACTGATCCGTTCACTAAATCGCCCTGCCGGCTTCCCGGCTCATCACATGGCAAACCGCCCCCGCATATTCCACTCGTGGCTTCCTTGGCATGCCTCCGCTTACCCCCATATCCACCACTCTGCCGTCAATCTGTTTTTAGGACTGACCTCTTTCCGGCGGTGGTTTTCCGCCCCCGCCGTCCACGACCCGGTCAATCCGGTGCATGGCGCTGAAGGCCACCAGATTCGCGATGACGCCGACGACCAGGCCGTCGATCCCCTGCGGATCCTTGAGAAGCCAGTGCCAGATGGACAGCGCGGCGACGCCGCAGAACGACCCGACCAGGAAGGTCTTCCGGTTGGCCTTCACGCCGATGAGAGTCGCCACCAGCGGCACCAGCACGACCGGAGCCCAGAAGTTGTAGCTGAACAGCAGGATGTCCAGGACGTTCTCGATCTTCATCGCAAAGACCACCGCGCCCAGCCCCACCAGCAGGGTCGCGGCCTTCGCCACCCACAGCCCCTGGCGGTCCGACAGTTCCCGGCGGCGCAGCGGATTGATCACATCGCCGATCAACGCGACCGACGCCGCGTTCAGGAAAGAGTCCGCCGACGACATGACGATGCCGATCATGCCGGCGATCACCAGCCCTTTGATCCCCACCGGCAGCAGGGTCTGGATCACAAACGGCAGCGACTGATTCGAATCGAGATCCGGCCGGATCGCCAGCGCCACGAGCCCCAGCATCCCGGTAATCGCGAAAAACGGAATGGAGAACAGCCCCGCATAGAGCGACCCTTCCGCCGTCGCCCTCGCATCCCGGCCGATCAGCAGCCGCTGGACATAGGGCGGCACCAGGGTTTCCCCGAGCATGAAGGACAGAAACAGCGAAACCAGCGCGATGGGCGTCATCTGGTCGCTGAACAGCCGGAGATGCCCCGCCGGGACCGCCTGCGCCAGCGCCGCATACCCGCCGACCTGCCGGAACCCGAACCACAGCGCCAGCGGCATGCCCACGCCCAGCAGCACGAACTGGATCAGATCCGTCAGCACGACGGCCCGCATGCCGCCCACGGTGGAGTAGGCAATCACAATGCCGCAGCCAATGGCGATTCCGGCCACCCGGGATACGCCCAGGAAGGTATTGAATACCGCGCCCATGGCGCCGACCTGGGCCCCCGTGATCCCCGCGCACACCAGCACGCCCAGCACACCGGTGATCACCTGCCCCGTCTTGCCATACTGGCGCCGCATGATGCCGCCCACCGATATGCAGTCCCGGAACGCCCCGCTGTGCGGCGCGACATAGGCGGCAATCAGCAGTTCCTTCAGACTGAACCCCCACAACGCCACGATATTGGCGATGCCGAAGACAAACACCTTGGCCGCATTGCCCGTGGAAAACCCGCCGCCGATGAACGACGCCGCCAGCGTCGCGAAAATCACCCACGAGGAATAATTCCGGTGCACCACCGAGTAGTCCCGAAGCGTCCGGATGCCCCGTCCGGCCCACAACCCGATTCCCAGCACCACCAGCAGATATCCAACGACAATGACTTGGTCCATTCCGGTCCCTCCGTAAGAAAAGTGGCGGCACTGTAAACGCCCGGGAGCGGCCGGAACAAGTCATTTTGATCCAAGGAGGGGTCAGTCCCGTAATATAGTAATCTTCGACAGTTTTGTACGTAGTTTTGCCAGACGGGGATCGCGGGTTTCCTCGATGAGGCGGGGATAACGGCTCAGGCAATCGGCACGCCCCATGTGCAGGCGTCCGGCAATCCATGAATTGGCCACATGGGTACGCCTCCGGACCAGCCAAGCCAGCAGGCATTTCGCTTCGGACCCTTTCCGTCCGGCCAATACCGCCGCCTCATCCAGGCCCAAGGTCTCAACACCAGCTTGCAACCACCGCTCTGCGGCCCGCTCGTCATGCCGCTTGACCTCCTCTCCTGAGTATGACGAACGCCGAGCCGGTTCCATCCGCCGGTCGATCATCCCTTCGATTTGCTCCCGGAACTCCTGAGTCCCCAAACACCACCCCCGCCGAATCTCCTTCCAGATCCCGGAAGCCGCCCCCTCATTGCCGAGACGCAGGATTTCCGCGGCCCGTTTCTTCATGTACTGCCGATACGCGTTGCGGCCCGCCACGCCATCTCCCAACTGCATTGCGCCCAGTACACGGTCCACGCGCAGCCACGGTGGACGGCCCGACGGACGGACATAGCCGGGATAACTGCTCCACCCATATTCGACCAGGTCCGCCCCCTTGGAGCCCAGAAGACCGGCCCGAAGAGGGTTCAAATGAATATAGGTGGAAATCGCCTCCCAATAGCCGGTTTCTTCCGCATGCACGGGAATCGCCTTGTAGCGGCCTTGAAACAAGTGGCCCCATCGCCGGTGCCGGGCGTTGAACCGCTGGGTATAGGTGCCCTGCAACCATTTCATGCCCGCCACCAGGTTGGGCTCCGGCGTCTCCAGCAACAGGTGGTAGTGGTTGCCCATCATGACAAACGCATGGACGCGCCATCCGCAACGCTCGCAGGCTTCGCCCAACGTCGCCAAATAGGTCCGACGGTCCGCATCGTCCAGATAGATGGACTGGCCACCGTTCCCGCGGCACATCACGTGATACACCGCCCCCGCATATTCCACTCGAGGCTTCCTCGGCATCGCAACGATACCTTCTCACAGGAAAGGGGCGTCCGCAAGGCTGTTTTACTATATTACGGGACTGACCCCTTTTAAATGTACATGGACGTGAAACGGCTGGAAAACAGGAAGGAGTCCGCGACCCCCTTTTCGACTAAAAGGTGCCCTCATCTGTCGACTTGTTCTTATGCCTTTCTTCACTGCCAGCCTTGCGCCTAATTGAAGTGCCCTCATCTCTGAAGCAGCGCACGTTTTCAAGAAGATTGGCCCTCGTTTCATATGTCAGCCTTTGTGACATGCGAAATTCCTTAAGGCGTTCCATGAATCCAGGTTCGTTATCCTCAATAGCTTCCAAGATCTCATCAAGCATTATCCGCACCGAGGCCGCATAATAACTTTGATCGTCGAGTTGAGTAATGGCAACAGAGAATGCAATAGTTACCGGCTGAGATATCATGATTACAAGAAAACCCATAAGTATGCGCTTCCGCATTGATCCAACCCTTTCGGCCCTAATCCATAAGAATATAATGCATGCGAATATGGCCAAGAATATCAAAAGCAATATCGTTCGCATATTTACCTCCCCTAACTCATGCAGGCAAGATGCTAATTCCCGTCCCACCCTGCCCAGTGGCAACAATTCCATGTTAGTGTATCTCCATCTCTTGGAGACTTCGGATGATCACATTTTTTCTTCCACAATGATGGACATACTTTATGCTCATTACATGTCCCTGTTTGGGTTTCTTCGGGTTCCCTTGGAATGTCGTCCCCTTCTTTAATGTCGTTGTCTTGGTGCCCATAACACTCAGATCCATTGGCCTCATCACAGCAAATATAACAATGATCCAAGATAATACCCATCCACCCACCCACGGGACGAATACAAAACCAATACGACACCTTGTCAACAACGGCATTATCCTCACAACACTGTGTCTCTAGGTCATAGAGCTCACCATTGCAACATCCTTGTTGTGATGGATCATACGGCTCGCCATTACAACATGGCCTTGAGCCGGCCATCATTCCCAAGTAATCCATTTTATTCGGCGGGTTATTACGAATATAGGCATAACGATTTGGCCCCCCACGCTCTCCTATTGGATCAACATTTATCCATCTGCCCATTTGTGAGCTAAAGTACCTGTAGCCGTAGTAATAGAACCCGGTCTCCCCATCCCAATACTTGGAACTGAACCTGAACGGATTGGCATCCGCCTGGTCGCCGGATTTGGCGATGGTGTTGCCATAGGGGTCGTATTCGTAGTGGGCGACAGTGGCCCCATTGGTATCCACCAAATCGGTGATATTGCCGTTGGCGTCATAAGCAGGAGTCAGGAGACAGGAGTCAGGAGACAGCATGGCCAGCAGCCCGCCAACACCGCCAGCGCCTTGGAGGGTTCCCGTCAGATCGAGGCCCCAGACATACTGGTTGGTTGAAACCGCGCCATCAAACTCTACGCGTTCCCGGACGAGGTTCCATCCGTCGTACTCGAACGTCCGCATGGTCCATGTGGACATCGGCATTGTGTACCGCTTCTCCGTCTTCTTTACACGGCGGCTCATATAGTCGTATCCGTACTCATAGATCCGGCTGCCCGTGATCAGATAATGGGGGGCGACCCTCACCAGCCGGTTTTCGGCGTCCCAGGTAAACTGCCAACTGCCATAGGAGGTCATATTGCCATCGGCATCGTAAACGGGCTCGACGGCTCCCTCATTGATGTTGGTGTATTGGTTCAGCTCGTTGGCCTGGTACAGGTTCGTGTTCTCGTTGGCGCTGGCCAGTTGGCGGTTCCCGATGGGGTCGTAGAGGTAGGCATAGATGTTGGTGCCCATGATCGCATCTGCCAACTCGGATCTCATGTTGTACCCGAACAGGTTGGTCGTCAAACCCGAATCCACCCGCTGCGTCCCTGCGTCTCCTGCGTCTCCAGAAACGTTCCGCAATCCCCGTCCGTCCGAAATACCTTTTGCAAATGGTTTCCCCGGCTCATCACATGGTAAACCGCTCCCGCATATTCCACTCGTGGCTTCC
>JAHDSS010000327.1 GCA_018432565.1 Kiritimatiellia bacterium | reverse complement strand
TGGTTCATACGTCTTGAAAAAAAGGAACTGAACATGAAAGCCATCCTCCTCCCCCTCCTTGCTCTCGGCGTTCTTTCGGCCGGCTGCGGAAAAGCCCCGACCGAAGCCGCCGGAGACGCCGCCCGCGTCCTGACGGTCCGGACCGTGCCCGCCGCCGCCCGCACGTTCGAGCGCCGCCTGACCGTCCAGGGCACCCTCGAAGCCGAAACCTTCGCCAACGTCGCCGCCCGCGCCGACGGCAACCTCGACGCGCTCTGGGTGGACGAAGGCGACCCCGTCACCGCCGGCGAAACCGAGCTCTTCCAGGTGGACCCCGTTCAGCGCGAAAACGCCCGGACCATCGCCCGGCAGGATCTCGCCGTCGCCAAGGCCTCCCAAACCGTCGCCGAGGCGTCCGCCCTCAAGACCGAAGCCGAAGCCCGCAAGGCCCGGCTCGATTTCGAACGCTTCGAGCGGCTCCATCAGGACGGCAAGGTCAGCCTCGGCGAATTCGAATCCGCCGACGTCGCCCGCGCCCAGGCCGAGGCCGGCCTCGCCGTGGCCAAGGCCCAGGTGGACCTCGCCCGGCGCCAGGTCAAGCAGGCCGAAGCCGGCCTCGCCATCGCGGAGAAAAACCTCGCCGACGCCCGGGCCATCGCCCCCATCTCCGGCGTCGTCAGCGCCCGCCTCGCCGAGCCCGGCGAGCAGATGTCCGTCGGCAAAACCGTCCTCCGCATCGAGGATCTCTCCCGCGTCGAAGCCGCCGCCTTCCTCCCCGCCCAGTACTACCCCGACGTCGTACCCGGCGCCACCACCTTCCGCCTCGCCGTCGGCGGACGGCCGGCCGGTGAACACACCGTCACCACCCGCAGCCCCGTCATCAACCCCGTCCTGCGCACGTTCGAAATCAAGGGGCGCCTCCAGAACGCCGGCGAGCTGGCCGTCCCCGGCCAGATGGCCGACCTGACCCTCGTCTTCGAATCCCGCGAAGGCCTCGGCGTCCCCTCCGCCGCCGTCCTCGTCCGCGCCGGCCGGACCGTCGTCTTTGTGGCCCGCGACGGCGCCGCCGCCGCCCGCGAGGTCGAAACCGGCCTCCAGAACGACGCCTGGACCGAAATCCTCT
>JAHDSS010000500.1 GCA_018432565.1 Kiritimatiellia bacterium | reverse complement strand
GGATTCCGCCGGCACAGGCCCCAGACCGTCGCCATGAACAGCAGGCTCACGATCACCCCCGGCACGATGCCCGCCAGAAACAGCTTGCCGATGCTCTGCTCGGTCATCACCCCGTACACGATCAGCACCACGCTGGGCGGAATCAGCATGCCGATGCTGCCGCCGGCGGCCACGGTGCCGGCCGCGAACCCCGGATCGTACCGGAACCGCTTCATCTCCGGCAGCGCCACCGCCGCCATCGTCGCCGCCGTCGCCGGCCCCGAACCGCAGATCGCCCCGAAGGCCGCGCAGGCGCCGATGGTCGCCATGGCCAGGCCCCCGCGCAGCCATCCGAACCAGCACTGGGCCGCCGCAAACAGCTTCCGGCTCAGTCCCGTGTGAAACGCCACCTGGCCCATGAACACAAACAGCGGAATCACCGTCAGCCCGTAGCTGGAAAACGTGTCGTACCAGTCCGTCACCAGCACGTGCAGCGCCGCCGGTCCGCTGACCATCACCGCGAATCCCGCCGTGCCGACAATCGTCATGGCGAACGCCACCGGCATGCTCGAAGCCAGCAGCACGAACAGCAGCGCAATTCCCAACAGGCCGATCTGCAGCTCGCTCATCCGCGGGGCCTCATCATGGAGCGGCCGGGATGCAGCAAATGCCACAGGGTGACCCCCGCGGTCACCAGGCAGGCCAGCGCCGCCAGCCACGGCACCCAGAACATCGGCATGTGCAGCGTCGCCGTCACTTCGCCGCTGTCCCGGAAAAGCAGGCCCTGCCGCCCGAACTGCCAGGCCAGCCCCCCGAACAGCGCCAGCAGCACCAGCCGCATCAGCGTATCCACCACCGCCCGGCCGCGCCGGTCCAGTTTCTGGAAGAAATACTCGATGGCAATGTGCCCCTTCACGGCCTTGGTCAGCGGCAGCGCGCAGGCCATCGCCACCGCCCCCAGCACGCGCACCAGGTCATACGCGCCCGGAACGGGCAGGCCCGCCTGGCGGCCGGTAACGTCGGCCACCGTCACGACAATCATGCCCGCCACGGCCAGGCTGCCGATGCCCGCCATGACGTGAATCAGCGTGCGCAGGAGCCCGGTGCGGGCGCTGGTCCCGGACAGCGGACTCATGGCTGTCCTGCGCGCGCCTCCGCGATCCGCGCCTGGGCCTCCGCCAGGAATTCCGTCCCCGGCAATCCCTTCTCCGTGGTGCGGCGGACATAATCCGCGACAATCGGACCCACCTTCTCCCGCCAGCGCGCTTCCTCCCCAGCGGACAGCGGAATGATCTCGCGGCCCAGTTCCCGGACAAACGCCAGCCCCTCTTCGTCGGCCTGGTTCCACGCCTCGCCGTGCTTGTCCACCCATTCCGCGCTGACCTCCAGCACGATCTGCCGGAGATCCTCCGGCAGCGCGTCCCATGTCTCCCGGTTCATCGCCACAAACATCGCGGTGGTATAGCCAATGGCTTTGGTGTCGGTCACGCTGCCGATCACCTCGCCCTGCTTCCAGCCCTTCAGCGTTTCGATCGGACAGAACGTGCCGTCCACCACGCCCTTCTGCAGCGCGTCATAGGTTTCCGGCTGCGGCATGCCCACCGCCGTGGCGCCCAGCGCCGTCGCGATGCCCGCCGACAGCCCCGTGCCGCGGATCTTCATGTTCTGCAGATCCTCCAGCCGGCGCACCGGCTTTTTCGTGGCGAGAATGCCGGGGCCGTGCCCGTGGACATACAGAAGTTTCGCCCCCTGCAGTTCTTCCGGCTCGTACTTCGTCGCCAGTTCCGTTGCCACGCGCGTCGCCGTCAGGCCGTCCGGCCAGCCCAGCGGCAGGTCCAGCGCCTCCAGCAGCGGAAAACGGCCCGGCGTGTAGGCGAAACAGCTCATGCCCAGGTCCGACACCCCGCTCAGCACCCCCTGCCAGCACTGGTCGGCCTTGGTCAGCGTGCCGCCCGCATGCACCGTAATCTGAAGGCGGCCCTCCGACCGCTTCTCCACCTCCTGCGCCCAGGCCTGGCCCGTCTGGGCCTGGATGTGCATCGGCGGAAAGAAAATGCTGTACGTCAGCTTATGCACCCGCGGGCCGTCCCCGCTCTCCCGGACGCCGCATCCCGCGGCCACCGCCGCCGCCAACCCCATTCCCGCCAGCCTGACCCATGTTCTCATGCTCCATCTCCTTCCCTGATTGAGTGAACCAAAACTGTAGCCCCTTCCCGCCCCCCCGCGCAATCCTTTCCCGTCCCGTTCCCCGCCCGTTGTTCTGAAAGGGCCGGACAAGAAAATATATAGTTATTGCAATAACTATAGTTTTCCTTTGTCCCGACCGCATCCGCCGTTGGGTTGTTGCTTGTCGCCCGTTGAACGTTGGTCGGACGATGGACGGGGCGGAACCCGTCCCTTCATCGGACATTGATATCCTTTGTTGAATAGTGATATTTCCCCCAATCCTTCAGCCTGTTCCTGTTTTCCTGGGTTTCCTGTTTTCCTGCTTTGCCTCTCTGCCTGATCCGTCCTCCGTTCCCCGTCCCCTCCCCATCCGTGGTTTCCCCTTCCCCATCCGTCCACAATGGTTGGTGGTCGGTAGTCGCTGACCGGACTTCCAACCTCCGACCTCGAACCTCCCCTTCGCCTACAGCAGCGGCGCAAACAGCCCGCAGAGATTTTCGAGGTAGCGATGAACCACCGGCCGGTTTTTGAACACCGCCAGTTCCAGTTCGCGGCTCTCGTGCAGGTCTTCGATCATCAGCAGCTTCAGGTGCGTGACAAACGGCGCGTCGTACACCGCCAGGCTGGTTTCGTAGTTGGAATACAGGCTGCGGTAATCCCAGTTGGACGATCCCACGATGGCCATCCGGTCGTCCACCGTCATGGCCTTGGCGTGAATGAACGGCGGGCGCCGCTCGAAGATGCGCACCCCGGCCTCCAGCAGGTCCTCGTACATCGCCCGCGCCGCCCACGTCGTGTACCAGTGGTTGCTTTTCTCCGGCACCACCAGATACACCCGCACCCCCCGCAGCGCCGCCAGCCGCAGCGCCCGCATCAGATCCTCCGACGGCAGAAAATACGGCGTGATGATGAACACCTGCTTGCGCGCCGCGTTCACCGCATTGAAAAACATGTCCACCGCCACCTGCAGGTCCGAGGACGGCCCGCTGTTGACCACGCGCGCCAGCGCCTCGCCCGCCACCGGCTGCCGACGGAAATGCTCCGCGCTCAGCAGCTTCTCCGGATCCTCTTCCGTCATCACGTGCCAGTCCCGCAGAAACGAATACTGCAGCTCCTGCACGATCGGGCCCTTCATCTCGAAGTGATAGTCCTGAATCGCCGGCTGGCCGGGGCGGCTCCGCGAATAGGCGTTCAGGTTCACCCCGCCCATGAATCCCGTTTCCCCGTCCGTCACCAGCACCTTGCGGTGATTGCGCAGGTTGAAGTGCAGCTGCTTGCGGAAGAGATTCGACTGCGTCCAGCCCGCAATGGTCAGGTTCGGCACGTTCCGGTACTTCCGGAACAGGCCTCCCCACAGCGCATGCGACGAGCCGAACCGGTCGTACAGCACCCGCACCCGCACCCCGGCCCGGGCCCGTTCCGCGACCGCCTCCATGAATTCCCGGCCCGTTTCGTCGTTGCCGATGATGAACGACTGCAAATGAATGTGGTGCTCCGCCGCGCGAATCGCCGCCAGCATCCGGGGGAACGCCTCGTCGCCCGTCAGCAGCGGCATAAGCCGGTTGCCCCCCAGCAGCGGGAAGTTGTCCAGCGTCGCCGCCATGGGCCGGTCCAGCGACCGGGTCCATTCATCCTCGGGCGTCGCCGGCGCCCCCCCCATGGACTGCCAGTAGGCCGCCGGCAGCATGTCCTCCGTCGCCGCCCGGCGCGCCCCGTCCATGCGCACCCGGCGCTGCACCCCCCGCCGCCAGCGCACCTTGGGCACCCGGTCCACCCCGAACATCGCGTAGAGCAGCGCCCCCGCCACCGGCAGGGTCCAGGTCACGAACAACCACAGCAGCGTCGAATCCGCGCGGCGGCGGTGCCGAAGGACATGCAGCAGCACCGCGGCAAACAGCACCACATGGATTGCCGCGCCCCACGACAGCCACGGCATCCCTCGAAACAAATCAATCCAGGCCGAACCGCTCATCGGGGGCATTGTGAACCCGCGACAAGTCCAGCGTCAAGCGGGGAGGAGGATGGGAGGATGGAATGGTGGAATGTTGGAAAGGTGGAATAACGGGAAACACAGGGAACAGCCACGCTTCGCCCCATCATTCCCAACCATCATTCCAATACTCCATTCTTCCAACATTCCACCCCCCCCGTCCCCCCCTCGCCCTGAACCGAACCATCACGGGCCTGGGGAATCGCCCGCCGCCTCCGCCCCCTCGAACCGGAGATCCAACCCCGCTTCGTTCAGATTCGCCCGATAGAGAGGCCCCATGGTGACGACCCCGGCATCGTCCACCTGGACCTTGAGACCGATTTCCGATCGGCCATACACCGCCTCATCCAGGCCGGTGAGGCTTAACAGATAGCGTCCGGCCGGCAGCCCGGTTTTAACAAAATCGCCCTCCGGCCCGGTCCGCACTTTCTGAATAACATCCAGCATCCAGGAGACCGATGCCGGGGTGACCTCCAATCCGTCCGGGGTGACGTCCACGTCCGCCTGAATAGGCTCGCCCGTCCGGAAGGACCGGAGAACGCCGCGAAGGACATGCCGGGGAATGACGCCGGGGACAAGGCACACGTTGGAGATGCTCTCGCCTGCCAATTCGAAATCGATCATGGCATATTCCATGCCGCCGACAGGCGGATCCCCCATAACCGTCAGCTTGTAGTT
>JAHDSS010000067.1 GCA_018432565.1 Kiritimatiellia bacterium | reverse complement strand
CCCAGCTGTTCATCTTTGATCTCGACGGCACGCTGATTGATTCGCGACGGGACCTGGCGCTGGCGACGAACCGCATGCGCGCGCTCCACGGCCTGGCGCCGCTGCCGCTGGATACCGTCGCCTCGTATGTCGGCGACGGAGTGCGCATGCTGGCGGTTCGCGCCCTCGAAAGCGCGCCGGTGGATCCCGACCGGGCCGCGGCGGAAATCGGCGACGCCTATGCCGCGCATCTGGTGGTGCATACCGCCCCCTATCCCGGCGTGGACGACGGCTTGCACTCGCTGAAGGCCGCCGGTCATGCCCTCGCCCTGGTCACCAATAAACCCGCCCCCCACGCCCGCCGCCTGCTGGATCATTTCGGCTGGACGTCACTGTTTGCCGTCCAGTTCGGCGGCGGCGACACCCCGGAACTCAAGCCTTCGCCCCTTCCCCTGCAGATGGCCATGCAGCGCACCGGCCACACCCCCGCCGATGCCTGGATGGTGGGCGATCATCATACCGACATCGAAGCCGCCCGCCGCGCCGGCATCCCGTCCGTTTTTCTCGAAAGCGGGTTCGGCCATCCCGCCGGGGAAACCCCGGACCGCGTGTTTGCGGATTTCCATGCCTTCACCCGCCATTTTTTGCGGGAAGGCGGACCATGAAGCTGGAAAAGGCATCGCCGGTGTGGTGAAATGCAAATGGGAGCGGACGCCATGAACCAATACTGGTTTTACATCCTCGACGGAGAACGCCACGGCCGGTGGAGCCCGAAGAGATGCTCCGCCTGGTTCGCGACGGTCGCCTCGGGCCGGATGATCTGGTCTGGAACCCCGACATGGGCGATGAATGGCTGCCCGTGTCGAAGGTCCCGGCCCTGTCCGTTGCGCCGCTCTCCGCCGCGCCGGGAACTTCCCCGGTCCGCGGCGCCACCCCGAACGCCCGGCTGATGCGCCAGGCGCTCGCCTCGCTCCGCGGGCGCTGGGCCACCGCCGTCGGCGCGGCCCTGCTCTATGGCGTCATCACCAACGGCCTCAGCGTCGCATCGGAATTCGGTGGCGAATCCTGGAAGGCCGCCGGAACCCTCCTCGATCTGATCGTCGCATTCTTTATCTCGGGGCCCATGGCCTTTGGCTGGTCGCGATTCTTTCTGCTGACCTCCCGCCGCGAAAATCCCGACCTGAAGCATCTCTTCGACGGCTTCAAGCTGTACTGGAAAACCATCGGCGCCACCCTCCTGATGATCCTGTTCATCGGCCTGGCCCTGATTCCGGCCTTTGTGGCCGGCGTCGTCGGAGCTGTCGGTCTGGCCATGCTGGACGATACCGCCCTGTTCCCGCTGGGCATGGTTCTTTTTCTGGTGCTGATGCTGGCGTCCCTCGTGCCGGCGGTCGTGGTATCCCTGAACTATTCGCAGGTGTTCTTTGTCCTGTCCGACCAGCCCCGCCTGGGGCCCGCAACCGCCCTGTCCCGAAGCCGGAGCCTCATGGCCGGCTATCGTTGGAAGTACTTCTGCCTGGGCTGGCGCTTTTTCGGGTGGCTGCTGCTGGGCATCCTGACCTGCGGCATCGGCTTGCTGTGGGTATCGCCCTACATCATGACCACGCATGGCCGTTTCTATGACGACATCCGGATGCCGGAGGAGGATCTCCCATGACCTCGCCTGCCCTTCCGGCCCTGGCCTTGATCCTGCTCGTGATCTTCGGCCTGCTGTTCGTCCTGGCCGCCTGACCCCGCCTATACCAGCTCGGCAAACACCCCGTCGCTGACAAACAGCGCCTCGTCCGCCAGCCGGATCCGGTCCGGCTCCGCCACCAGGCGCCCCTCCGCCGCCAGCCGGGCGATTTCCGGCCCGCGCAAGACGTCGTAATCGAATCCCGTCGCCTTGCGGAACTCCTCCCGCCCCCACCCGGCGGTGCGCCGCAGACCCATCACCAGCGTTTCGCGCGCCTTCGCCGCGGGTTCGAGCTTCTCCTCGAACGCCCGTTTCCATCCCGCCAGTTCCGCCGTGTGGCCCCAGCGGACGCCGTTCCAATGCGAGTGCGCCGCCGGGCCGATCCCGATATAGTCCCCGCCGCTCCAATACAGCTGGTTGTGCCGGCATTCGCATCCCGGCCGGGCGAAGTTGGAAATCTCGTAGGCCGCCAGCCCCGCCTCCCCCAGCCGGCGGCGCGCCTGCTCGAACTGACGCCGCTGCTCGGCTTCGTCTATCGCCAGGTCGCCGGCCGCCGCCGCGCGGGCCAGCGGCGTCCCGTCCTCGATCTCCAGGCAGTAGCAGGAGACATGTTCGGGCGCCAGCGCCAGCGCCGCTTCCACGTCCGCTTCAAAGGAATCTCCGCGGACTCCGGGAATCCCATAGATAAGATCAAGCCCGAGATGTTCGAATCCCGCCTCGCGCGCGAGGGCCGCGCTTGCGCTCGTTTCGGCCGCGCTGTGCATCCGCCCCAGCCGGCGAAGCGTGGCGTCGTCGAACGATTGCGCTCCGATGGACAGCCGGTTTACCCCCGCCGCCCGCAGCAGGACCGCCTTTTCCGGCGTCAGGGTGCCGGGATTCGCTTCGCACGTCCATTCCACCACGTTCCGGATGTCTGTGTGGTTGTGAATCCCGTCCAGCAGCCGCCCCAGGTCGTCCGGTTCCAGCGCCGTGGGCGTCCCGCCCCCGATGAAGATGGTCTCCGGCGCGAATTCCGCCGGCAGTGCCTTCAGTTCGCGTTCGATTCCGGCCTGCCAGGATTGAACCGCCGCCGGCTCCGCCGGACGCGAAAAAAACGCGCAATAGGCGCATTTGCGGAGGCAAAACGGAACATGAAGATACAGGCCGGGGCCCATGCCGCGACCCGGGCGTCAGCCGGCTTCCAGTTCGCGCAGTTCCCGCAGGATCCGCTCGGCTTCGTCCGTATCCAGGAGCGTCATGGCGAACCCCACATGCACCAGCACATAGTCGCCGACCTTGGCTTCGGGCAGGTAGGCCAGCGCCACCTCCTGCCGCGCCCCGTCATAGTCCACCGTGCCCCGGCGATCGAACCCTTCGCCCTCGGTGATGGCCACCAATCGCCCTGGAATCGCCAGGCACATTCCGTCAGAACCCTCCGTCCGGCGGCGGCGCCCCCGGCGGCGGCTTGACCTGCCCCACCCGCAGCGGAAACCGGATCTTCAGATCCCCGTCCAGCAGGATTTCCACCCAGTGCGTTCCCGCCTCGTGGAATTCCAGATTCAAAAACAGCTCCACGTTCGTGGCCGTCGCCTCCGCATTCGGCAGTTTGACCGGAATTTTCCGCCCTTCCGCCACCAGGCTGGACATGTCCGGACGCAGAATCCGCGTATGCTGCATGAATTCCCCCTCCCCCGAACACCAGCGCGTCACCAGGAACAGCCGGGGATGACGGAACGGAAACTGCGGACTGCCCAACGAATCGAACAAGCCGATCAGAATGAACTTACCGGTCCGCTCCTGGCGGACATCGTCGCACAACAACGAAGATTGCAGATCGGGCAGCATGGCCATGGACGGCCTTCCTTTCTTTTCCGGGTGCCGGGGCATCCGTCAGGATTCGAACATACGCGCGCGGCACGGTTCTGGCAATTCCCTGCTGACGGGCGGAACGCGCATACAGGGTCTTCCGGATAGTATGGTTGTTATAACAACCATACTATGGATGTTATAACAACCATAATCCTGCCGGGCGGGCTTACGGCACGGTTTCGATCTTGATCAGGTTGCTGACGCCGGCCTTGCCGGGCGGAAAGCCGGCGGTGCAGACGACGGTATCGCCCGACTGCACCATTCCGGTGGCTTTGGCCGCCCGGTGCAGTTCCGCGAACAGGCGGGACAGCAGGTCCACCTCGGGAATCATCATTGGCCGCACCGCTCGGACCAGGGCCAGCATTCGGAACACCTCGGGATCCATCGTGCCAGCCAGAATGGGACGTGCCGGCCGGAACTGGGCCGCCAGGCGCGCCGTGGTGCCCGACTGCGTGGCGATCAGCAGCGCCTGGGCCTGGATGG
This sequence comes from Kiritimatiellia bacterium, assembly GCA_018432565.1. GTDB lineage: Bacteria > Verrucomicrobiota > Kiritimatiellia > CAIQIC01 > Lenti-01 > JAAZFE01. The sequence continues at coordinate 653 of JAHDSS010000067.1, read as the reverse complement.
TTTCCGCCAGGCCGCAGGCGGCCCGCGCCAGCGCCGCAGATGCATCGGACGGCCGGATTCGCGCCAGCCGCTGGCCCCACGCCTCCCGCGCAAAGGCCTTTTCCGCCTCCTCGGCAATCCGCGCCATGGTCCGCACCGCCTCGACCGGGTACTTTCCGACGGCGCTTTCTTCCGACAGCATGACGGCATCCGACCCTTCGAGCACCGCGTTGGTCACGTCCGTCACTTCGGCGCGCGTCGGCCGCGGGGCATCCGTCATGCTTTTGAGCATTTGCGTGGCCGTAATCACCGGCTTGCCCGCCAGATTGGCTTTTTCGATGATCAGTCGCTGGGCCGTGGGCACCTTTTCCGGCGGAATGTCCACGCCCAGGTCGCCGCGCGCCACCATGACGCCGTCCACCGCCGCGATGATCGCGTCCAATTCGGCCAGCGCCTCGTGTTTTTCGATCTTGGCGATGATGGGCCGTTCCCGGCCATGCGCCCGCATGGCTTCCCGTGCCGTTTCGATGTCCGCGGCCGAGCGCACGAAGGACAGCGCGACATAGTCCACGCCCTGCTCCAGGCCAAAGGCCAGGTCTTCGCGGTCTTTGCGGGTCAGAATGGGTGCGCGGATGCTTCGCGAAGGCAGGTTGATGCCCTTGTGGCTGCTGAGT
>JAHDSS010000172.1 GCA_018432565.1 Kiritimatiellia bacterium | reverse complement strand
TATGGCGACTCAGCACGTCTGCGTCGGCTGGAGCGGCACGGGCAGCGTCCCGCAACAGGGCACCAGCAATGCGGTCAGCTTCACCATTACGAACCACTCGACCCTTGTTTGGAACTGGATCACGAAATACGACCTGACCATCAACCCGGACCTCAACGGCTCCGTTGACCTTCCGAGCGGCTGGTATGCTGCGTTCACGAACCTCTCCATTACCGCCACACCGACCAACGGCTATGAATTCGCTGGCTGGACCGGCGATGTCGTCACCAACGCCAACCCGCTCAACCTGACGATGGACCGGGCCTACAACCTGACCCCGGTGTTCAAGGCCAGGCAGTCCATCGCGTTCGCTCCGATTCCTCCTCAGAAAACTTCCGCGAGCGTCGGGCTGGCGGCGACCGGCGGGGGCTCGGGCCAACCGGTCGTTTTTGCCGTGACAGACGGGCCGGGGACAATCAACGGCGATACCAACCTGTCGTTCACGGGAGTGGGCGACGTGGTGGTGGTGGCTTCGCAGGCTGGCGACGCCGATTACGCGGCGGCGGCCGACGTGACGAACGTCGTCCAGGTGTTCAGCGTCACGCCGGACAACGGCCCGTATGCGGGCGGCAACACCGTGACGGTCAGCAACGGACACTTCGGAACGATCACCAACGTGCTGGTCGGGAGCGCGGGCGTTCCGCCCGCATCGGCCGGCAGCGATTGGTTCACGATTGTCATGCCGGAAGTCGGCGCGGCGGGTGTCGTAGATCTCGTGGTCCAAACCTCCGACAGTGGCGACGTCACGCTGGCGGATGGGTACACGTATAATCCGGCGGGGTGGATTTGGGACAACGGAATCAAGCCCGGTGGACCGTATTTGGCCGGCGGAGAATTCCACGCGCTGGGGGTGAAATCAAACGGTTCGGTTGTGGCATGGGGAGATACCTTTTTGGGCCACACGAACGCGCCGTCGCCGAACGCGGATTTCACGGCGGTGGCGGCGGGAGGATTCCACTCGCTTGGGTTGAAATCGGACGGCTCGATCGTGGCATGGGGAGACAACTCGTACGGCCAGACGAACGTGCCGGCGCCAAACGCGGATTTCATGGCGGTGGCGGCCGGCCAATATTATTCGCTGGGATTGAGATCGGACGGGACGATCGCGGCCTGGGGGCGGAATGACTATGGCCAGTGTACGCTGCCGGTTCCCAATGAGGGATTCATCGCGGTGGCGGCCGGCGCCAACCATGCGCTGGGCTTGAAGTGGGATGGTTCGATCGTGCCGTGGGGACAAAACGACTACGGCCAGACGGACGTGCCCGCGCCGAACGCGGATTTCACGGCGGTGGCGGCCGGCGCCGAGCATTCGCTGGGGCTGAAGGCGGACGGCACGATTGTGGCGTGGGGATTGAACGGCGACGGCCAATGCGCGGTGCCCGCTCCCAACGCGGACTTCACGGCGGTGGCGGCCGG
>JAHDSS010000502.1 GCA_018432565.1 Kiritimatiellia bacterium | reverse complement strand
TTACTTGGCGACGCTGAGCCGGACGGCGTTTCCCGGCCTGCCTACGCAATCGCTGCTAGAGCACTTGAAGCTGGAAATTTCGCCGGCGGTTCTGGATCTCTTCTGGGGGTGGGGGGTGCGGGGCGCCGACCGTCTGCCGGGCCTGTCGGTGTCGGCCTGGATGGGGCTCTTCAGCGCGGTGTGCGGCGCCTTGTCCGTGGCCCTGCTGGGCTGGCTGATGACCCGCGTCGGATATGTGATCCGCAACGAACCGGGGCAGGCGTCGTTCATCCGCGAAGCCCAGGCCCGGCGGCTGTCCGGGCTGGTGTCCGGGCTGTATCTGCTGTTCACCATCCCGTTCTGGGTCGTGTCCACCCGTTCTCTGCCGGGTTCTTTCCATGTGCTGTGGCTGCTGCTGACGGCCTGCGTGTTTTCCCAGTACCAGCTCTGGGGCCGCCGGACCTATCTGTTTTATCTGGGATTTCTCTACGGCGCCGGAATGACCGAATGCGCCACGTTTCTGGTGTTCCTGCCGCTGGCCGTGTTCCTGGTGGCGCGGGAGATGTTCCGCTGGCACGCCCTCTTCGACTGGCGTCGCCAGATCGTGCTGTGGAGCGGCCTGCTGCTGGGCCTGTCGCTCTATCTTTTCCATGCCGTGATCCTGTATGAACACGGCTTGCCGGCCGAAATCTATGCCTCGCCCGGGCAGGCCCTGATCGACATCTGGAAGAAACAGTTCAATCTCATCCTGCAGGTGCGCTACAGCACCGGGTTCTTCGTCGTGATGTTTTTCTGCCTCGGGCCCTGGCTGACGCTTTTCGTCATGTCCCGGCGCTCGCCCTGGTTCTATGAATGGGGGCAGATCGTGGTCCGGCTCATTTTCATCGCCGGTCTGATGGCGGTGCAGTTCAATGCCTCGTTCGGGCCGTGGAATCTGATGGGCATGTCGTTCCTGCTGGTGACCCCCTACGTGCTGATGGCCGTGGCCATGGGGTACATGGCCGGCGAATTCTGGGTTCTGGGCGAACGCCACCATCTGCTGGATTATGCCCGGACCCGTCGCCTGGTGCGCGGAGTCACCGGAATGTTCGCTCTGGTCATTCTGCCGCTGGCCCTGGTGACGGGAGGGGTACGCAACTGGACCGAAGCCAGCGGCCGCTATGGCGCGCCCATTCACCGCGCCGCCGAGGATGTCCTCGACCGCCTCGACACATCCAAGGTGCTGTTCACCGCCGGGGTGCTGGATGACGCCCTGCGCGTGGTGATTCGCGAACGCTGGTCTCCCGTGGTGCTGGTCAGCCTGCCGCGCGTGTCTTCCCCCGTCTATCTCCGGCGGCTGGCCGACCAGTTCTCCAACGAATCTCTGGTGCAACCGCTCCGGGCGGGGAATTTCGAGGCGTTCTTCGATAACCTGCTGATGTCCGAAGCGGGTCTGACCCAGACGGTGACCGTGGATATGCCCGATATGTTCCTGAAATACGGGCACTTGCGGCCAGACGGCTTTCTCTACCATCTGCAGATGGACCCTCCGACGGAAGCAGAGCTTCTTGCCTGGCTGGAGGCCCAGCGGCCTTTCTGGGCGCGCATGGAACGGCTGGCCTCCCATCTGCCGCCGGAGGAAAACCCGGCGTATCCCTACCAGCGGCACTTGTGCCTGATGGCCTCCCGCGTGGCCAACAATTTCGGCGTCGTGCTGGCGGAAAACGGCCATCTCGACGAGGCCGCCGAGGCCTTCGATGCCGCCGGCCGCCTCTATCCGGACAACCTCAGCGTCCTGCTGAACCGCTTGGGCATCCGGTTGAACGCCGGCCGCGAGGATTCCGATGGAATCGAGGAGAAAATCGAGAAGCGTCTGCTGGAGCTGAAAGGCGAACAGTGGGCGCTGGCTACGCTGTTCGGCCATGTCTGGCGGCCCCGGCAGTGGCTGGACCGCGGCTGGGTCTGGGCCCTGGCCGGTACCCCTTCCGCCAAACCCGGTGCCCGCTACATCCCTCCCAAGCCCGAAGAAGAGGAAGCGTCCGAACAGGAGCGCCTGTTTGACAAGGCG
>JAHDSS010000019.1 GCA_018432565.1 Kiritimatiellia bacterium | reverse complement strand
GGACGGGGCGCTGGCGATGGACCACATGCAGCTGGCGGCGGCCGAGCTGGGCCTGGGCACGTGCTGGATCGGCGCGTTCGATCCGGCGGCGGCGCGGGACATCCTGGGCCTGCCCGACGGCGTCGAAATCGTCGGCATGACCCCGCTGGGCGTCCCGGATGTCGAGCCGAATCCGCGCCCGCGTTCGCGGCGTCCGCTGGGCGAAACCGTGATGAAGGAACGGTGGGGGTGAAAAGCCGGGCGACAGCTACGAAAAACGCGAAAAACGCGAAAAGGGGTCCTGGTTCTGTTTTCGTGAGTTTCGCGTTTTTCGCAGTTGTTTTTGACTGCCGGATTTCAAGGTTTTATGGCCTTGTATGAGCTGACATCCGAGTACCAGCCGACCGGCGACCAGCCGGAGGCGATCGCGGCGCTGGTGGAGGCGTTCCGGTCGGGGGAGCGGTGCCGGACACTGGAAGGGGTGACGGGCTCGGGCAAGACGTTCACGATGGCGAACGTGATTGCGCAGCTCGGGCGGCCCGCGCTGGTGATCAGCCACAACAAGACGCTGGCCGCGCAGCTTTACGCGGAGCTGAAGGAGTTCTTCCCGAACAACGCGGTGGAGTATTTTGTCAGCTATTACGACTACTACCAGCCCGAGGCCTACATTCCGCAGACCGACACCTACATCGAGAAGGACGCGAGCATCAACGAGGAGATCGAGCGGCTGCGGCTGGCGGCGACGGATGCGCTGATCAACCGGGAGGACGTGATCATAGTGGCGTCGGTGTCGTGCATCTACGGACTGGGGTCGCCGGAGGACTACCGGGGGATGCTGGTGACCCTGCGGACCGGGGACGAGTTTCCGCGCGACGAGATCATGCGCAAGCTGGTGGACGTGCAGTACACGCGCAACGATGTGGCGGCGCTGCCGGGGACCTTCCGCGCGCGCGGGGATACGCTGGACGTGTTTCCGTCGTACAGCAAGGACGGGGTGCGGATCGAGTTCTTCGGCGACACGATCGAAAGCCTGCGGCGGATCGATCCGCTGACGGGCAAGACGCTGCAGGCGTTCGACCACACGACGATTTCGCCGGCGAAGCATTTCGTGATGCCGGCCGAAAAGCTGCTGCCGGCGATTGCGCGGATCGAGGCGGAAATGGAGGCGCGGGTGGCCGAGCTGGAGCGCGAAAACAAGCTGCTTGAGGCCCAACGTCTGCGAATGCGCACGACCTATGACATGGAAATGCTGCGGGAGGTGGGCTATTGCAGCGGCATCGAAAACTATTCCGGTCCGCTGTCGGGGCGGCCGCGCGGCTCGCGGCCCTACACGCTGATGGATTTCTTCCCGGAGGGGTTTCTGACGGTGATTGACGAGTCGCACGTGACGCTGCCGCAGGTCCGGGGCATGTTCAACGGCGACCAGGCGCGCAAGCGCACGCTGGTGGAGCACGGGTTCCGCCTGCCGTCGGCGCTGGACAACCGCCCGATGAGCTACGACGAGTTCATGGGGGTGGCGGGGCAGCTGCTGTTCACGTCGGCCACGCCGGGATCCCTGGAGACGGCGCTGGCGGGCGAGCCGGTGCGGCAGGTGATCCGTCCGACCGGCATCCTGGACCCGCGGGTGGAGGTGCGCCCGCTGAAGGGGCAGGTGGACGACCTGATCGAGGAAGTGCGGCAGTGCGCGGAGAAACAGGAGCGCGTGCTGGTGACCACGCTGACGAAAAAGACCGCGGAGGACCTGTCGGCGTATCTGCAGAACATCGGGATCCGGTGCAAGTACCTGCATTCGGACATCACGGCGCTGGACCGCGTGGCCATCCTGCGCGGGCTGCGCAAAGCGGATTTCGACTGCCTGATCGGCATCAATCTGCTGCGCGAAGGCCTGGACCTGCCCGAAGTGGCGCTGGTCGCGGTGCTGGACGCCGACAAGGAGGGGTTCCTGCGCAGCGAGACCTCGCTGGTGCAGACCGCGGGCCGCGCCGCCCGCCACCTCGACGGCCGGGTGATTCTCTACGCCGACCAGATCACCGATTCCATGCGGCGGATGATTGACTTGACGGGGGAACGCCGGCGGATCCAGGAGGCCTACAACCTCGCCAACGGCCTCACGCCGACCAAAATCAAAAAAGCGATCAGCGAAAGCCTGGCACAGGCCGAAAAAGCGCGGGAGGCAGAAGAGTACGTGGTCCGCGAGGCGGGCGAAGATTACGACGTGGTGCAGGCGATTGCCGAAATGGAACGCGAGATGGCCGAGGCCGCCGAGGCCATGGAGTTTGAGCGTGCGGCGCTCCTGCGCGACCAGATCTACGAACTGAAGCGCGAGGCCAATCCGTTCAAAGGCACGGTGCAGGAAAAACCGCGCAAGCCGACGATGTACAAAATGAAGAAAAAACCCCGCCTGCCCCGGCGGAAGAAGCGGTAAAAGCGGGGTCAGCCCTTAAATGTTAAATCCCCATAATTTAACATTTAAGGGCTGACCCCGGGAGGGAAACAGGATGAGCGAAGACGTATTGGCGTTGGAGAAGCAGCCCGAAGTGCGGGATTTGATCGAGCGCGAGCTGCGGGAGGATATCGGGCCGGGGGATGCGACGACGCTGGCGCTGGTGGACCCGGAGGCGCCGGCGGCGGCGCGGGTGGTGGCCCGTCAGGAGCTGGTGCTGGCGGGGGTGAACGTGGCGGCGGAGGTGTTCCGCATGGCGGACGATCGCCTGAAAACGGAGAGTCTGGCGGCAGACGGCAGCGAAATCCGCTCCGGCGAGGCGGTGCTGAGGGTGGAAGGCCCCGCGCGGGCGATCCTGTCCGCGGAGCGCACGGCGCTGAATCTGCTGCAGCGGATGGCGGGAATCGCCACGGCGACGGACTGCCTGGTGCGGATCGTGAACGACTACGGCACGCAGATTCTCGACACGCGCAAGACGGTACCGGGGCTGCGCAGGCTGGACAAGCATGCGGTGGCGTGCGGCGGCGGCACCAACCACCGGGCGGGTCTCCACGACGCAATCCTGATCAAGGACAACCATCTGGCGTTCTGGCGGCAGAAGCACAAGGGCACGCTGGCGGACGCGGTGGCGGCGGCGCGCGCGGCGCAGCCGGGGCTGAAGATCGAGATCGAGGTGGACACGCTGGAACAGCTCCGGGAAGCCTTGCCCGGCAAGCCGGACTGGGTGCTGCTGGACAACATGCCGCCGGAGACGGTGGCGGAGGCCGTGGCGCTGTGTGCGGGAATCTGCCGGACCGAGGCGTCGGGCGGCATCACGAAGGAAAACGTGCGCGAATACGCGCGCGCCGGCGTGACGGCGATTTCCATCGGTGCGCTGACGCATTCGGTGCGCGCGGCGGATCTGGGACTGGATTTCGAGTGAGTTTCGGCATTCCATGCCGGTGGCTGGCGGAAACAGCTTCGACAAACGACATCGCGCGGGACTGGGCGCTGGCGGGGGCGCCTGACGGGGCGGTGGTGCTGGCGGGCCGGCAGACGCAGGGGCGCGGCCGCCGTGAACGCACGTGGGAGTCTCCGGCGGGCATGGGGCTTTATGCATCGTTCATTCTGCGTCCCGGATGGCCGGTGGAGCAGGCGTCGCATCTGGCGGTGCTGGCGGGCATGGCCGCCTATGGCGCGCTGGAGGCGGCGGGTGTGCCGTGTCTGCGGGTGAAGTGGCCGAACGACATCCTGGCCAACGGGCGGAAGCTCGCGGGTGTGCTGGTGGAGCCGCGGGTCGGGGGAGAGCGGATCGAGTTGGCCGTGGCGGGCATCGGGATCAATGTGGCGCAGCGGGCGGACGATTTTCCGCCGGCGCTTCGCGGACGGGCGACCTCGTGCGCGATCGAAGGCGCGTGTGTTTCGATTGACCGGATGCTGGAGCAGCTGGTAGCCTCATGGCGTGCGGTGTTGGAGATGCCGTTTGCGGCGCTGCGCGACAGCTGGATAGCCGCGGGCGCCCGGGAAGAGGAGCCGGAAGTATGAAGATCCTGGTGGTGAATATCGGGAATTCCCGCACGGCGGCGGGCTGGTACACGCGGGGCAAGGTCCGGCGGTCGGCCCGGACCGAGGCGGCGACGCCGGTGATTCTGGAGGCGGTGGCGAACGAGGAGACGCCCGACGTGGTGTTCATGGCGTCTGTGGTGCCGACGGCGAACCGGACCTGGACGCGGCTGGTGCGCGCGACGTTTCCGCGGGTGCCGGTATTCTGGATGGATCATCGGATGGAGTTGGGCATCCGGGTGGATTTGAAGCGGCCGGACCAGACCGGGCACGACCGGTTCGCGGATGCGGCGGGGGGGGCGGACCTGTGCGGTACGCCGTGCATCGTGTGCGACTTTGGCACCGCCACGACGTTTAATGTGGTGCTGCCGAGACGGGGATTCATCGGAGGGGCGATCGTGCCGGGGTACGGGATGTGGTTCGAGGCGCTGGGCCGGGCGGCGCAGCTGCCGCAGCTGAAGCCGCGGGGGATCAAGCTGAAGACGGGGCGCAACACCGAAGAGGCGATCCGGGCGGGGGCGCGCTGGGGATATCAGGGGATGGTGGCGGAGATTCTGCGGCAGCTGGCACGCGCCTGCGGCCGGCGGGAACCGGTGCTGTGCGCAACGGGGGGATATGCCAAAGCGGTGGTGGCCCATGCCGGCTTGAAGATGCCGGTGATTCCGGATCTGACGCTGCACGGGCTGGCGCGGATCTGCGAACGGAACATCGAGGAAATCTAGTCCGCCTCAGGGTTCTTTCGCCTTGAGCATCAGGGTGGGCGGAGGGAAGCGGTCGGCGTCCTCGGTGGAGGTGAAACGCCAGCCGTTTTTCTGATCGGTTTGGGAATCGGCGGTGAGGATCAGCGTGAGGATGTCGCCGTCATAGCCACGGATAAACTCCAGCAGGGGGCGGGAGGCGATTTGCAGGCGGTCGCCGGTTTCGGGATTGGCGGGGATGTCGTAACTGGTCAGCAGGACGGCCTGGGTTTTGTCCATTTCGCTTGAACTGCCGGGATCGTTGCCGGGGGCGGTATTCCAGCGGATGAGCTCCGTCCATTCCTGTGTCTCCTTGAGGGCCCAGACATGGAGCTGGTAGCGATTGGCCTTGGCTTTGATGCGGCCGCGGCGCCCGGCGGTGAGCTGGAGCAGGGCGGAGTCCAGGCGGCCGCGATCCACTTCCTTAAGGGAAAACTGCAGGTAGATTTTGGTGGCATCCTCCAGCGGGGTTTCGGATCCGGCGCAGAGGGTGAGGGTGGTGAGATCCTGCAGATCGGCCACGGCATTGTCGCCGCGGATTTCGACATCCTGGACGGCGCGGAGATTCCACTCGTTGACAACGGCGGCAGGCGCGACGTCACCGGCTTCGGGCGGGGCCTCGTCGGTGACCACTCGGACCCATTGGAGGCGTCCGTCGCGGAAGACCTGCTTGATGCGGCCGGCGGCTTTGTCGGCTTCGAAGCGGGCGGCTTCCTGTACGCGCCGTATTTTTTCGGTTTTGTAATCCTTGTAGAAGCTCCAGCCGAAAACGGAGAGGCCGGTGACGAGCGCCAGCGCCACGAGGCCGAAGATGATCGGCACGGCGGAGTTCTGTTTTTTGGGAGGCTTCTTGCCGGACTTGGCTTCCAGCAGGGGGGCGAGGGCGTCGGACATGTCCTTGTGCAGAGATTCGTAGGTCGGGTAGCGGGCGAAGGGATCCATTTCCAGCATGCGCAGGAGGATGGCGGAGGTTTTGGCGCTGATGGTATTCTTGAAGACGCGCGGGTCGGGGGGGGGCTCCTTGAAGCGCAGAAGGACGGTATCGGTGACGGTTTCGCAGTTGAAGGGCGGCTCGCCGGTGAGAACGTGGTAGAGGGTGCCGCCGAGGGAGTAGATGTCGGACCCGGCGTCGGGGGCCTGGCCCTTGACGACCTCGGGAGCGACATAATAGGGGGTGCCCCAGATTTCGCCGGGCTTGGGTTTTTCGCCTTTGAAGCGGGCGAGACCGAAGTCGGCGACCTTGGCGTTGCCGTCGCGGTCGTAGAGAATGTTGGCGGGTTTGAGGTCGCCGTGGGTCATGCCGGCGGCGTTGGCGGCCTGCAGGCCGCGGATGACCTGCAGGGCGGTTTCCAGAACGAAGATCTCGTCGAGGGCCTTGTGTTTTTCCTGGATGTGGTCGAGGCGGCCGCCGTCCACGAGTTCCATCACGATGTAGGGCTGGCCGTTTTCCTCGGCGTAGCTGTAGATCTGGACGATATGGGGGTTGTTGATGGCGGCGAGGGCGCGGGCCTCCTGCAGGAACTGTTCGACAAAGACGCGGTCCTGCCCGATGGATTGCTGCATGACCTTGATGGCGACGGTGCGGCCGAGGGTTTCATCGTAGGCCTTGTACACGGCGCCCATGCCGCCCTTGCCCAGCTGGTCGAGGAGGATGAAATTGGCGAAGCGGGCCGGCACGCGCATTTCGGTGCCGCACGACGGGCAGAGGATCTGGGTGAAAGGGACAGCCTCGGCCGTGTCAATGGGCTGGGAGCAGTGGGCGCAGGCGATGACGTCGAAGCGTTCGAGAAGAATGTCACCGGTGCGGATCGTGCTCATGACGGGGCGGTCTTATCCTGAAATCGTGCCCGCTTCGCGCAGCAGAATCAACATCAAAGCCTTGTGCATGTGCATGCGGTTTTCGGCCTCGTCAAAGACGACGGACTGCGGTCCGTCGATGACGTCGGCGGTCTGCTCCATGCCGCGGACGGCGGGAAGGCAGTTGAGGAAGATGGCGTCGGGTTTGGCCTGCCGCATGAGGTCGGCGGTGACGCGGTAGGGAGCGAAGAGGGCGGCGCGTTCCTCGGCCTGGTCCTTGGGGATGTGGTAGCTCATCCAGGAATCGGTATAGACAACATCGGCGTCGCGGGCGGCCGCGGCGGCATCGTGGGTGACCTGGAACGTCACGCCGTTGCGTTCGGCGTCGGCCCGGGCGGCGGCAAAGGCCCGGGGATCGGGTTCGTAGGCTTCGCCGGGGGGGCAGGCGACGGAGAGGTGCAGGCCCATCTTCGGGCAGGCGAACAGGAGGGAGTGGGTGACATTGTTGAAGCTGTCGCCGAAGTAGGCGAGTTTGAGGCCGGCCAGGCGTCCTTTGTGCTCCTCGATGGTCTGGAGGTCGGCGAGGATCTGTCCGGGATGGGAGAAGTTGGTGAGGGCATTGATGACCGGGACGGTGGCATGGCGGGCCATTTCGAGGATGTCCTCGTGCTTGAACAGGCGGGCCATGATGATGTCCACGTAGCGGCACATGGTGCGGACGGTATCGGCAATGGTTTCCTTGCCGGCGCCGAGGGGGGAGGTGGAGGTGTCGTAGTAGATGGCGTGCCCGCCCATCTGGTTCATGCCGGCCTCGAAGGAGAGGCGCGTACGCAGGGAGGGCTTCTCGAAGATCATGCACAGGGTCTTGCGGCGCAGGATGTCGGCGTAGGCCCCGGGATCGGCCTTGATGGCCCGGGCAGCGGCAATGGCTTCGGCGATTTGCTCCTTGGTCCAGTCTTCCAGCGTCAGCAGATGTCTCATGGTCGTGTCCTTGTCAATCAACAGGCGCATCCTAGCGGAAAAGGGGGGCGGGTGGAAACAATTTCATTTCCGTGGGGAATCCGCTAGAGTGGAGCGCCATGAAGGTGGTGCTTCTGCTGCAAGACACGCGAACGCTCTACGGGGCGGAGCAGGCGACCCTTCGGCTGGCGTGCGGGCTGGCGGCGGCGGGGGTGGCGGTTCGGGTGCTGCTGCTGCGGGAGACGCGGCTGGGCGAGGGGCGCAGTCCGCTGGCGGAGGCTTTTCGGCAACGGGTGCCGGTAGAGGAGATTCCGGTGGCGGGGCGGTTTTCCCGGGAGGCGGTGCGCCGCATCCGGGAAGTCATGCAGCGGGAAGGCGCGGCGGTGCTGCACTCGACCGGCTACAAGGCGGACTGCCATGCGGCCTGGGCCGGGCGGAACGGAGCCTTTTCAGTCGTCGGCACCGTGCATGGCTGGCTGTTCCGGTGGAGGTTTAAGGAGCGGGTATTCCAGGCCCTGAATCTGCGGGCGCTGCGGCGGTTTTCCCGGGTGATTGTGCTCAGTGGTTTCTACGAGCGCTATTTGCGACGGCACGGATTTACGCCGCTGCAGGTGGCGAGGATTCCCACCGGGGTCCGGGCGGAGGGCATCGCTACGGAGGCGGAGGCCTGTCGGCTGTGGAAGGCGGCGGGGCCGGTTTTCACGTTCGGCATGCTGGGGCGGCTGAGTTCGGAAAAAAACCACCGTCTGCTGTTGCGGGCGGCGGCACGGCTGGCGCGGGAGCGGGAGACCTGCCCGCAGTCCTGGCGGATTCTGGTGGCTGGGGAGGGGACGTTGCGGCGGCGGCTGGAGCGGCAGGCCCGGCGGCTGGGAATTGCCGACCGGGTGGAATGGGGCGGATGGATGGACAGCAGGGACTTCTTCCGGCGGGTGCATGTGCTGGTGCAGTGTTCGAAGGTGGAAAACCAACCCATGGGGGTATTGGAGGCCATGGCCTGGACGCGTCCGGTCATTGCCACACGGGCGGGAGGATTGCCGGAGTTGGTGACGGACGGGGACAACGGCTGGCTGGTGCCCCGGCGGGGCGCACGGGCGCTGGCCCGGGCCATGCGGGACTGCCTGGCGGCACCCGAAAGGGTCTACGCCGCCGGCTGCCGCGGCCGCGAGCGCCTGACTCGTGAATTTCCTCCGGATCGCATGATCGAGGATCACATCGGCCTGTACGAGGCCGAATGCCACAGCTGGCGGGCCGGAGAAAGATTCTGAGGGGAGCAGAAGTCCATCCAACCGGATTTTTTAATGGCTGCCATCCCGAGCGGAGTCGAGGGATCTCGGCTGAACCAGAGGCGATGGCACGGGGTAACGCCGAGATCCCGCCCGCGGCGGCGGGACAAGTGATTTCGATTCCGGCGCCTATGCGCCTCCACTCACCATGACCGGAAAGATGTCACTCACATCTGCAAGACTCCATAATCGGCCCATTTCACAGAAAACAAGGCCGGCATCAGAGTTGACAAACCCGGTAAAAATGGTACAAGTTCGCGACTCATTCATCCAGGAACCAAACCGATTGAACCGGAGAGAAACCCATGTCCATGCATCGCAGTTTGAAGTCGGCCAGCAAGGTGGCCACGCGCCGCAATGTTTTGAAGCGTTTTGAACGCATCGAAGTGATGAAGGCCGAAGGCAAGTGGAAAGAAGGCGACCGCGGTCGCGGCTTGCCGAAGACCAAGCCGCCGATCTGACCTGGCCGCATCCGGCGGAACGGACAAGACCCTCGGCCCTGCGGGCCGGGGGTTTTTGTTTTGCCTTTCGGGTTTGTTGCCGGAACTGATTCACCCACGGGGCAAGCCCGTGGGGGTCTGAACAGCCGGTGAAGCCATTCACCCACGGGGCAAGCCCGTGGGGGTCTGAACAGCCGGTCAAACCTGATTCACCTACGGGGCAAGCCCGTGGGGGTCTGAACAGGGAGTGTAGCCGACGCGATAGTAGAGAGTGTCTGCCGCCGGGGCCGGGCAATGGAGTTGCAGGGGGCCGCCGGTGCCGGGCAGGTCTGTCCCGGTCACGAGCTGCCAGTTCTGGGTGGGGGTCAGGGTGGGGGAGGCCCAGATGGCGTAGGTGGCGCCGTTCACGGTGTCGGCCAGATTCACCTGCATGTCGCCGCTGAGATTGTCCAGCGCGATGTTCTGAATCATCGGCTCCTGGCCGCCGGCTGCCCGGATGATGTGAACGACGGCGGTGCTGTATTCCTCGCCACCGCCGCTGGCGGTGCGGGTGATTTTCAGATTGTCCACGAAGAAATTGCGGTTGTGGTTCTGGCCGTCGTCGGCGCCGTTGTCATAGGACCAGGCACGCAACTGGGACACGATGCCGGTCACGGGACCGCTGGCCTGCCAGAGGCTGCCACCGACCGGGGAAACCGCGACGGAATAGGCGTTATCGGCGGTGAGGGTGAAGTCCACGGCGAGGGCATTGGTGGTCCAGCTGATGTCGGTGGGTCCCAGGGGGGTATTGTAGAAGGTGTCGCCGCCGTTGAAGAAAAGTTCCCAGAGGGTGCTGCCCGCCTCGTTGCG
>JAHDSS010000186.1 GCA_018432565.1 Kiritimatiellia bacterium | reverse complement strand
TCGACGGCCGATGGCTCTCCGGCAAGATCGACCGCCTGCACCTCGAACGCGGCCCCGATGGACGGCCGACCGCCGCCCACCTCTTCGATTTCAAAACCGACCAGACGGCCGACGCCGAACGCCACCGCCCCCAGATGGACGACTACCGCCAGGCCGTCGCCCGGCTCTTCGGCCTGCCCCCCGACCGCATCGCCGCCACCCTCCTGTTCATCCGCACCGGCGACGCCCTCTCCGTGTAACCCGTCTTCTACTCCCCCCGCCTCCGCCGCCCCCGGCCGGAGTCATGGCCGGTTTTCGTCTTGGCCATATTCCAACTGATGGATTTTCCGCTGCCAGTCGTCCCACATCATCCGATCCCCCGGCCGGTCGTTCTGCCTCGCCTCCCCCCACTTCATGGATATGCGCATGGCCAGATCCCGCAATTCGGGCTCAAGCCCCTCATCGCGCACCAGGCTGTCTATCACTTCAGTCGCGGTTTCCTGCATGTGTTTTTTATATTCAGGAAGATGCTCCCCATATTGGACACATCCTTCCGCCTCTTGGAGCTTGAGACTCGCCCGCTTGTAGTTGGATTCGACATCGGAAGCCTGCGCTTCCCGACTCGAGACAATCATCCTGATCGCCTCAAGGATCGGCATCCGCGTTTCCATCAGCACGCCCAGCCATGCGCACCCCCCGCGGCCCTGCTCCTGAAGCATGCGGGTATGCAGATGAAAATAATACTGCCATTTCATCAGCGCTTCTCTCAGTTCTTCCGCCGACGCGGCGGGCACGGCCTCGTTGATTTCATAGGGGACCCTTGCCTCGTCGCCCATGACAGACCTGTCCGCATACTCCTCCACACCCCGGATCCTGGCGGCCAGCCCGCCCGCCCCTTCAAGCCGTTCTCCGGGTGACAGGACTGCCACACGGGCATCGAATAGAACAGGGCTCGTGATAATCCGATCTGTCATGTCGAGAAGAGCTTTCCCGGTAAGATCCAACAGGGAAGGAATCTGATCCGGCAATACGGTTGTAATCAGTCCGATCAGAACCTCGCGGGGATGAGTCCACAACTGATTGCTTGAGTCAGGAGCGTAGGTTTCACGAATTCCCGCAAAATATTCCGAATCCCATAGCCATCGGTGGAGGTTTCCGTTCCGCAGCATCACCATGTCTTCCACGTATTCCACCGCGGCAGCCGGATCATATGACCGCAGAATCCCGACATACGCACAAAAAGACCACCAGAACCGTTCATGCGCCCGCCTGTTGAACTGCGGGTTCGGATGCTGCAATCGGTCCAGCCGGCCCTCCCACTGATCCGCTGACTCCAGAAACAGCCGCGCACCGGTTTCCACCATTTGGGCATCGGCAAATTGATGCCGTTCTACGTTGTCTGGAGGAACCGCCAGAACCGGCTGAACCACATCCCCGACAAACAACAACGTGCGAATGTCCCGCGGACGAACAATGCGCCGCTCTCCGTCCTGATAATTCAGCAACATGGTTGTCCAGAT
>JAHDSS010000282.1 GCA_018432565.1 Kiritimatiellia bacterium | reverse complement strand
TACGGCGTGTAGTTCGTGTCCTTGCCCTGGTCGTTCATCTGCACGCCGGACATCCAGACGGCTTTCACGCCCATGCCGGTCAGGTAGCCGATGTTGTCCTTCATCCCCTTCCAGTCGCCGCCGTGATGGAAGTTGCGGTTCTGCGGAAAGCTCTTGCCTTCGGTTTTCCAGCCCGGCTTGTAGGCCGCCAGCTGGTCGTCGCCCGAGTCCGCGAACCGGTCCGTGAAGAGCTGGTAGATGTTGATGTCGCGCCAGTCCTCCGGACTCGGCGTGTAGCTGAAGCCCGGCTCGTTCTCGCGCGTTTTCAACCCGTAGGTCGCGTCGTTGACGCCCCAGTCCCCGATGCCGGCCTCTTCCGCCAGCCCCGCCGCCGGCCACGCCATCAGCGCCGCCAAAGCGCACATCCACCACAGGTTCATTCTCATGGATCTCATCACGGGGCTCCTCCGGATTTGTGCACCCAGACAGGGTCAACTCCTGTCCTTAAATGCTAAAACGCTACACTGATCAAACGTTCTACGCAAGCCTTTTCGACGGAAAGAACGCCTTTTCCCTGTTTTCCTGCTTCTCTTCTACGGGCAACACGGAGGTTGCCCCTCCGGAAATCCGTGTTTATCCGTGTCACCACGCCTGCCCGCGTAGCAAGTCCGTGGTTGCTTCGGCTATTCACTTGATGTCTCCAGACCCCCACGGCCTTGTGCCGTGGGTGAATCAGGTCTGATCTACGGCACTTCCACCTGGATCCGGTAATTCCGTCTGGCCGGCGGCGCGTTGCTGTCGCTCATGCCGTCCACGCCGCCCGCGCCGGGCCGCGGCTCCGTGCCCGGCACATGGCTCCACGACGCGCCGTCCGACAGATCATCGGTGTATTGGAAGGTATAGACCCGCCCCGTGGACCCCGGCTGGAACTGCACCGTCAGCGGCGGGCCGTTGGAAACGGACAGCACCCGGAACAAGTCGTTCGTGTCGCCCGGATCGGTATCGGCGACGTTTTCGTGCAAGTAGGTGGTTCCCTTGCCGGGAACCGCGCGCGCATCCACGTCGGTCCAGTCTTCGCCGCCTTCCGGCGCAATCCCGCGGGCGGCGTACCAGTCGAGATCGGCGCCCCCTTGGCTCAGGAAGGAGGCGATCAGCGTCAGATCGGCCATGACCTCGGCATCGGTGCGCGGGTTGACGTCCGAGTCGTCGCTCCATCCGTGGAAGACGGCGCTGGCGTTTTCCACCACGGCGGTGACCGGCGTGCCGCTTTGGCCTTCGGCCACCACCTGGGTCGCCACGCCGTCGATCCACCCGCCCGTCCCCGCGCGGTAGATCAGCGTGTAGGTCGTGCCGCCCGCGGCCGTCACCGTGCGCATCACCAGATTGCCGTTCGCGTCGTAGGCGTAGGCGATGTTCGCCCCGCCGCTGTACGCCGCGTTCGTCAGCCGCCCCGCGTCATCGTAGGCATAGGTGACCGTCTCCTCGACAGAAGCGGAAACGGCCCGCGCGACCAACAGTAACACCAACGCAGGATTCCAAAGTCGAGGAATTCTCCTGGCCATGCTGCACCTCCCTGGAACCCCTTCAGTTTCGCCCCGAGGCCCAACGATGTCTACCCCAAAAAACAGAATAGGCCCGTGAATTGCAGCCTGTTGCCGCCCTCTTCCCTCCCCGATCCGGGCAAGACGGAGCTTGCCCCTCGTGTGCCCAGCATGGGCGTGAACTCGTCAACTGAAAGGAGTTGGCCGAAAAGCAGTGACAGCAACCGTAGCGAAAGACAAGGCCGTGCCCGCGAGGGAGCGAGCTGAAAGAAGTCCGTAGCAAAGGCGCGACCGCAGGAATACGAACAGGCAGTGAGGCTCGATCTGGGCGATGAGCGTGCGAGAGAAC
>JAHDSS010000516.1 GCA_018432565.1 Kiritimatiellia bacterium | reverse complement strand
CCCGAACCCAATGCTGCGCACAACCCCATTCCGATATTGCCTGTCCCGGATAAAAGCCCCATGACTGACAATTCATAGCGGATTACTACATCCCAATTACCCCGCAAAACAGGTTGATACTGAAAAATGGTTTCAAAGGGAGCGTCCGCTGAAGTCACATAGCACCCGAGATAGGATTCCCCCTCAGAACAGCTCAGTTCCTGGCCAACCGTAATCACCTGCCACAGGGATGTGTTCAGTCCCGCATGGAAGTCCTCCAGGCATCGCGCGGATGGACCATAGGGCGGAGGCAACGGCCAGATCACTTCGCCGCCGGCATTCAGAAATTCAATCTGGTCCAGAGAGTGCCAACTGCCCGGATTCGCCGTATCGTCCGTTCCGATGATGGTGAAACTCAAGGTGGATTCCAAACCGGCCAGCGTGCGGATGTCGGTCGTGACGCCGTTCGAAAGCACGATGCCCCCCAGGGATCCCTGAAGCAGCAGATCGTAGCTCTCCCCGAATTCCCCCTCTTTATGCACTCCGGGCGTGGCCGCATACCGGATGAAGGATGCATCCGCCGGAACAACCGCGGTCTGCCCAATGGTGGGAGCGCCGCACCCGACCGGCAGATATCCGAAATCCTCTATATATTGATACATCTGCCCGGAGGCGAGCAACGCCGTGTATTTGCCCTGCAACAGCGTCCCGCAAGAAGAATTGGACCCGATCAATCCCGCGCCCGCAGAAACCAGCGGGCAGAAATCCATCTCGGGGACAGAGAACATGCCGTTTGTATCAAACTCCCATCCGGGCAACAGGTTCGTGCCCGATCCCGAATAGGCCTCGAAATCCAGATTCGTGAAGTTCGCCGCCTGCACGGCAGCCGCAAACACCAACCCCATTCCCCAGATGGCCCGCTTTATCATAACAACAGTCCCGGCAGTTGGAAATTGAACCGCTCTCTATTGCAACGCTAGGCCTCGGTCCCTTTCCTGGCAAGCCCTAAACAGGGTCTGCTCCACCCCGCGATTTGGGTCCATATCAGCCGTTGGCTAATGCGACCGGGGAGGGCGGGGCTGTCAGGCGGGCGGGGTCATGGACGGGGGGAGGCGGACGGCGACGACACGGCCGGTGGCGCATACGGTGCCGGCGGCGGTGACGGTTTCGGAGACGATGACTTTGCGGTCGGTGATTTCCTCGATGCGGCCGCGGATTTCGAGCGGGACGCCGAGGGGCGTCGGGTGGCGGTAGTCCACGTGCAGCGAGGCGGTGACGAACCGCGCGGGGGGATCGGAGCCGAGGGGGCGGCCTTCTCGGCGGCAGGCGGCGGCCGCCGCGGAGGCCGTGCCGTGGCAATCCACGAGGGAGGCAATGAGGCCGCCATAGACGAAGCCGGGAACGGCGATGTGATAGGGGGCGGGCTGGAAGACCGCGACGGTTTCGTCGCCGTCCCAGCGGCTTTTCAGCTTCAATCCGTGGTCGTTGAGGCGTCCGCAGCCGTAGCAGTGGCTGAGGTCGTCGGGATAGGCGTCCTGGAACGCGGGGGTGTCGGCGGAGGGATCCTGGGTCATGGTGTTCGGCAGGCGGATGGGTTTACGGGGCGGGGAGGACGGGGGCGGGGGCGGATGGGGCGTTCGGGACGGCCCAGTGGCGGGCTTCGGCATAGCGGGCCATGAGGGGCGAGACGGCGGCCAGCGCGCCCCAGGCCACGGCGCCGGCGACGATGGCGCTGACCGCGCCGACCTTGAACCACTGCCAGAAGGAAATATGGACGTGGCCGTGCTTTTCAAGCAGCCCCAGGGCCACGATGTTGGCCGTGCTGCCGATCAGCGTGATGTTGCCGCCGAAACAGGCGCCGAACAGCATGGCCCACCACAGGGGCATGCCGAACAGGCTGTCGGACAGGGCCCGGACCACCGGGGAGAAGGCGGCGACGAATACCACGTTGTCCACGAAGGCGGAGCCGATGCCGGTGGTGCCGATGATGATGGGGACCAGCGAGCGGGGGTCGGGGCCGAAGGCGGTGGTGAAGCCGCGGGCCATTTTCTGGGTGAGGCCGACGTGTTCCAGCGTGCCGGCGACGGCGAACAGGAGCATGAAGAACAACAGGGTCCACCAGTCCACTTCCTGTTCGATGTAGAAGCGGGCGCGCTTGTGGCGCCAGATCATGACGCCGCCGGCGCAGGCCAGGGGGGCGATGAGCAGGGCGCTGTTGGTGTCGAGCCCCAGCAGGTGCTCGACCTGGTGGTGGGAGGCGATGATGAGAAAGGTAATGGTCAGCAGGATCACGCCCTGCCGGTGGGGCACGTCGATGGCGGGCGCGAGGCTGAGGTTCCGGCTGAGGCGGTCGGCAAGGCGTTCATCGAACAGGTCGAGTTCGCGGCGGAACCACAGGAGGGTGACGCCGAGGGTGGCGGCCAGCGCCAGCAGCATGACGGGGAAGGCCCAGAGGATGAAGTCCTGGAAGGTGAGGCCGGCCTGGGTGCCGATGTAGATGCCGACGGGGTTGCCCATCATGGTGCCGGCGCTGCCGACGTTGGTGCACAGCACGCAGGTGATCAGATAGGGGGCGGGATTGAGCTTGAGCCGCTCGCTGACCTGGAAGACCAGGGCGCTGATGAAAATGATGGAGGTGACTTCGTCCACCAGGCAGGCGAGCAGGGCGGAGGCGACGGCGGTGACCGCGATGAACTTGCGCCCCGTGATCCGGGGCATGGCCACGATGGACTGGACGACCCAGGTGAAGAACCCGGTGTCGCGCAGGGCGCCGACCACGACCATCATGCCGGCCAGGAACAGGATGACGGGCAGGGAGGTGGCTTCGACGAGGGTGGGCAGGTCGAGGGAGCGCGTCAGGATCAGCACCGCCACGCCGAGAAACGCGATGGACAGCCGCAGGTTCCAGAACAGCAGCGTGCCGAGAATCGTGGAGAGAAAAACGCTGGCGGCGACGGCCTGGGAGGGGGTGAACCCGATGCCCCGGCCCGCGAAGCCCGCGGCAACGGCCAGCACCGCCAGCAGGGAGGCCCGCCGGGCCAGCGCGCCCGTGCTCATTCCATTGGCGTTTGATTCCGAGTGCATGGCGGGTTTCGGGCGCCCCCCCGTCAGGCCCAGAAGAGTTTGGAGATGAAACTGCGCAGATTGACGACGCCGAGCAGGTGGCGGTCCTCCATCACCAGGATTTGCCGGGTCTTGTCCATGAGAAAGATCTTGGCGAGCTGGATGGCGGGCACGTCGGCCGCCACCTTGACGTATTCCTCCCGCATGAAGTCGGCGAGTTTCATG
>JAHDSS010000452.1 GCA_018432565.1 Kiritimatiellia bacterium | reverse complement strand
TTCATGTGCGCCCGGATCTGCGCGCAGACCGGACCGGTGGCGATCTCCCGCCTCAGCAGGTCGCGCAGCAGCCCCAGCGCCTCCTGCGCCATCTCCCGACCGAACTGCCGGCGGAAAAACGCCTTCACCACCTCCAGCTCGGATTTCGACGCCCGCCCGTCGGCCTTCATCATCGCCGCCGTCAGCACCAGCAGGCTGGCGATGAAACTGTTGCGCGCCGCCTCCGGCCCCGCGGCGGCGCCCGCCCCGCCCGCCGTCCGGTCCCCGCGCTGGGCCGCATTGTACAGCGACCCTGCCGCATACCCCAGCAGGCCCCCGATCGGACCGAAAAACGCCCACCCCAGCGCCCCCGTCAGCCACGGACTTACCATCTCACGCCTCCTGCTTTCCTACCCATTGATCATTGGATATTGGATGTTGGATATTGGATATTGAGTTCAAGCTTCTTTTCCTGTTTCCCATCCGTGTCGATCCGTCCCGATTCTTATGAGGTCGGAATCCGTGGTTAGGTCTCCCACCCTCCCCTTCCCCTTTTCTTTTCCTGTTTTCCTGCTTAACCGGGTTTTCCTTTTTTCCGTTTTCCAGCTGCCGCAGCCGTTTCTCGATCTCCGCCAGGCGCTCGTCCGCGCCATGCTGATGCAACCGGATGTGCCGGCCGTTGACCATGAGAAATTCGTCGCGCCCCTTCCCCAGCAGCAGGCGGTCGCCGTCGGTCCCGAGGCTCTTCAGCCCCAGCCCGGACGCCAGCACCCGCAGGCGCGCCACCGCCAGCAGCCGCTTCACCGCCGCCGGCAACGGCCCGAACCGGTCGCGGAATTCCTCCGCCAGCGCATCCGCCTCCGCCTCGAACGAGATTCCCGCCGCCTTTCGGTACATCCCGATCCGCTGGCTCTCGTCTTCGACGTATCCCCGCGGAATCACCGCCGCGTCCCGCTCGCGCTCCGGGTCCGGCGTCAGGTCCAGGAAATCGAAATGCACCGCCACCTCGATGATCGGCCGCTCCGGTTCGCCCTTCAGGCGCGCGATCGTCCGGTTCAGCAGCTGGCAGTACAAATCGAAACCAACCGCCGCGATGTGCCCGCTCTGCGCCGCGCCCAGCACGTTGCCCGCCCCGCGGATTTCCAGGTCGCGCAGCGCCAGCTTGAACCCCGCCCCCAGGCTGGTGTGGCGCTTGATGGCCTGGATCCGGTGCCGCGCCGTCGTGAACAGGTGCCCGTGCCGCGGCAGCAGCAGGTAGGCGTAGGCCTGGCTCTTGCTTCGCCCCACCCGTCCCCGCAGCTGGTACAGATCCGCCATCCCGAACCGGTCCGCCCGATCAATCAGGATCGTGTTGACATTGGGAATATCCACGCCGCTCTCGATGATCGTCGTGCACAGCAGCACGTCGTACTCCCCGCGTACAAACCGGTGCATCACCCCCGCCAGCGCCTTTTCGCCCATCTGCCCGTGGCCCACGCCTACCCGGATCCCCGGCAGCAGCCGCTCCAACCGCCGGCGCATCCAGTCGATCGTCTGCACCCGGTTGTGCAGCACGAATACCTGCCCGCCGCGGTTCACCTCCCGCAGCACCGCCTCGCGCACCAGCTCGTCGCTGTCCTGCGCAATGTACGTCTCGATCGGCAGCCGCTCGCGCGGGGGCGTCTGGATCACGCTCATGTCCCGCGCCCCCGTCAGGCTCAGGTACAGCGTCCGCGGAATCGGCGTCGCTGACAGCGTCAACACGTCCACCATCTCCCGCATCCGCTTCAGGTGCTCCTTCGCCGCCACTCCGAAGCGCTGCTCTTCGTCAATGATCACCAGCCCCAGGTCCGCGAATTTCACGTCGGGGCGCAGCAGCCGGTGCGTACCGATCAGCACGTCCACCTTTTTCTGCGCCGCGCGCGCCAGCACCTCCGCCTGCTCGGCCTTCGACCGGAACCGGCTCAGCATCTCCACCGCCACCGGGAAGCGCCCCATGCGGTCCAGGAATGTTTCGTAGTGCTGCTGGGCCAGCACCGTCGTCGGCACCAGCACCGCCACCTGCTTGCCGTCCGCCACCGCCTTGAACGCCGCCCGCATCGCCACCTCGGTCTTGCCGTAGCCCACGTCCCCGCAGATCAGCCGGTCCATCGGACGCGGCGATTCCATGTCGGCCTTGACGTCCGCGATGGCCCGCAGCTGGTCGCCGGTTTCGGGATAGGAAAACGACTGTTCGAAGTCGTGCTGCCAGGCCGAGTCCTTCGCGAAGGCGTGTCCGTCCAGCGCCGCGCGCCGCGCCTGCGTCTCCAGCATCTGCGCCGCAAGATCTCTCGCCGCCCGCTCGGCGGCCACCTTCTCCTTCCCCCAGCGCTTGCCGCCCAGCGCATGCAGCGGCGGCCTGGTTCGCCCCACCCCGAGGTACCGGCTCAGCAGATGCGTCTGGCTGGTCGGCACGTAGAGCCGCGCGCCCTCCGCATACTCCACCGCCAGCGCCTCCTGCAGCTGCCCGTCGAACACAATCTCGTACAGCCCCAGGTAGTTCCCAATGCCGTGGTCCACGTGCACCACCAGCTCGCCCGGGCGCAGATCCGTCCAGTCGGTCAGCCGCTCGCCCGTCGCATCCCGCGCCGCGGCCCCGCCGCCCGGCCGGCGGCGCGCCGGCAGCGCCTTGCGCGTGCCGTAGAAATCCGACTCGGCCACCGCCATCCACTTGGCCCGCGCCAGCTCGAAACCGCCGCTCAGCGCACCCGGCCGCAGGCGGAACCCCTCCAGGCGGCCATGCACCTCTTCAAACCGGCGCGCCCCGGCCTCCGTTGCGAAGAACAGCTCGATCCGCCAGCCGCTCGCCGCGCGGCCCTTCAGCGTCTCCAGCCATTTTTCGCGCTCGGTCTCCAGCACGTCCGCCGGCACCGCCCGCGCCGACAACGCCCCCAGCCCTTCGCACGGCTTCACCCGCAGATCGCGCCCGGCCAGACCTCCGCCCGCCTCCAGCTGCCCGCCCCCCGCAAACCGCTTCGCGATTCCCAGCCGCCAGTTCTCGAACTCGCGCTCCGCGGAGCGGTCCGGCCCGCCGCGCCCCGCCAGCTCCGCGCTCATGGCAAAATGATGCAGCAGGGCTTCCGGATCCATCCACAGGAACGACGCGTTCTCCGGAAAATATTCCGTCACGTCCCCCTGTTCCGCTTCTTCGGCCTCCTCCGTCGCCGGGGGAATCGACAGTTCGCGGATTCCCTCCCGCGACCGCTGCTCGGACGGATCAAACCGCCGAAGGCTTTCGAGCGTGTCGCCGAAAAACTCCAGCCGCACGGGCCAGTCTTCCGTCAGCGGCCAGACGTCCAGCAGCCCGCCGCGCCGCGACGCCTGCCCCTTCGCCAGCACCTCGACCTCGAACTCGTACCCCGCCGCCGCCAGACGCTCGCTCAGCGCATCCAGATCGTATTCCTTGCCGGCTTCCACCCGCTCGCCCAGCCGCCGCAGGCGCTCCGGCGACGGCACGGTCTCCATCAGAGCCTGAATGCACGTCGCCACGATCCCCCGTCCCTTCCACGCCAGGCACCGCTGCAACGTGCGCATCCGCTCGCCGCTCACGTCCGGCGACGCCAGACCCGACACCGTCCGCGAACTCTCGACCGTCAGCGCCGGCAGCCGCGCCGCGGCTTCGCCCGCCCCCAGCGTCGCCAAATCCTGGCACAGCCGGTCCAGCGCCAGCGAACTCTCCGCCACCACGACCAGCGGACCCTTTGATGCGCGCGAGGCGGAGATCGCCAGCCATGCCCGCGCCCCGTCCTCCACCTCCTGCACCGCCCCCCGCCCGCCCGGCCTCAGCGCCTCCTTCAAAAACGCCCGGTCCCCCGCCCCCGGCGGCGGCACGGTGAATTTTGCCTGGTCCGTAGATTGCTCACCACGGATAGACACGGATGAATACGGATTCCGGTTCGGATTCTCTCCCCTTCTGTGTCCATCCGTGTTCATCCGTATCTATCCGTGGTGGATTCCAATTCCACGGCGCAATGCAGTGAAACTCGGGCACCGCATCGGCAGGCTACGCTTTCGGCGGCGTCAGCAGCTTCACATTCGGAAAATACGTGCGGTAGCGCCCGATATCGGCCGTGGCCAGGGGCAAGCGGAGCAATTCGGCATGCGCGCCGATGAAGAAATCCGGCAGAGGGATCGCCGGCGCCGCCGGCCCCTTGGTTTTCTTCCGGGCCGCGCGGAAGGCGCGGTAGGCCCGGGCGCAGTTTTCCGAACAGGCCGCCGGCAAATCCACGATTTCGATGCCCCAGGAACGGATGGACTGCGCCGCTTCCTCCGGTTTGGCTTCGCCGACGCAAATCTCGGCCAATACCACGGGATTGATCAGCGCTCCGTCGCCGGCCACGTGCCGGACAATGGTGTCCACCGACCAGCGATGAAACGGCGATTCCGGATCGGATGCGTAGATCAGGACGTTCGTATCGAGAAAGATCACAGTCCCCTCGTCGCCCGCTTTAATTCATTCCAGGACAGTGTCGGCCGCAGCGGACTCTCCCGCAGGGCCTTGGCCACCTGCCTCGCCTGCGGCCTGCGTTTCGGCCTTTCCGGCAACAGGCGCACCAGCACCAGCCGCCCGGCCGAATCGCGGTTCACGGACAATACATCGCCCGGCTGAACCCCGGGCAACACCACGCGGCGTTTTTGATCGGCAATCGTCGTGCTCATGGTGGGAATATCCCACTCATAACCGGGTTTGTCAACCGGCGGCCAGCGCCCCCTTCGCCCCTTATCGCTCCAGAAAATCCTCAAGGTTATCGGGGTGAACGACCCGAAAGGCGGCATCCGGATAAGCCGCGGAGAATGCCGCAGGCAGCTTCACGGTCTTGCGCGGATTCCATTTAAATTCGCTGGCCGTCAGCCGCCCATCCCCTTCCTCCAGCCAATCCACTTCCTTTTGCGCGGCTGTCCGCCAGAACCAGCAGTTGCGGTGCAGCATCCGGTAGTGCAAAGCTTTGATCCGCTCGGACGCAACAAAATTCTCCCACAAGGCGCCGACATCCTGACGCAATTCCGGCCCGTTGAAATTCGCGATCAGGGCATTTCGAATACCGTTGTCGTAGAAATAGAACTTCCGGCTGCTCTTGAGTTCGTTTCGCAGGTTGCGGTGGAAGGAACCCAATCGGAAAACCACGTGGCACTGCTCCAGCAGAACCACGTATTTCTCGATGGTCTTGGAATCCAGCGACGCCATTTCGCCCAACTCGCGGAACGACACTTCGGACCCGACTTGGAACGCCAAGGCTTGGAGCAATTTCACCAGGCATTCCGGCTTGCGCAACCGCTCCCAGGCCAGAATGTCCTTGAACAGATAGCTGCTGGTCAACTCCACCAGCCGCTCCCGTTCCGAACCGGGGTGGCAGACGACGTCCGGGTAATATCCGTAAACCAACCGCTGCGGAATCAGCCGCTTCTCCTCCAGCAAGCCGTGATGCGCCACCATTTCGCCGAAAGACAATGGAAACAGCTTGTACTCCCATTTTCGCCCCGTCAGCGGCTCGTTCACCCGGTTGGCCAATTCAAACGACGAACTGCCCGTGGCCACCAACTGGACGTCCGGAATTTCGTCGATGATCAGTTTGAGTTTGAGCCCGACGTCGGCAATCCGCTGGGCCTCGTCGATCACCACGATCTTTTTGTTGCCGAAAACGCTTTTCAGGCGCGTCGACGTGGCCTGTGCGAACAGCGCCTGCACATCCAGTTCATCCGCGTTGAGCCACAACGCATCATCATCCCGAAACAGTTGCTTTAGCAAGGTGGTCTTCCCCACTTGGCGCGCCCCCATCAGCAGGATCGCCTTGCCTTGGAACAAACGCTCTTGAATCGATTTCTGGATAATTCGTGGAATCATGCCTCGCCCTCACTTTTCACCACGAATGTACGACAATAGAACATAATCCGCAAATATATAAATATATGTGGATTATATTCCGTATATTGACGGAATTTTTACCCTCCCCGTCTCACTCTTCAGTGTCCCCGGACCGTGTCGGCCGCAACAAGCCGGTCCTCAACAAACCAATTCCCCATTCTGCCCCCGTGGAGGAACGGGCTCCGCGCCGTCCGGTTTTCGTCTCCCTTGGAGGGACGACCTCCATCTTTCCCGCCCCTCTTCATCCGTACTACTATCTGCCAACTTCATCATTTTTGTGCACGTTTTTACGCGGCTATGTTGATAAGCCAGAAACCGGGCAGGACAGAGCCTGCCCCTCCAGCCCTCCATTTCGAGGTTTTCCTGTGTTCCTGTGTTTCCTGTTTTCCTGCTTATTCCCACTCCTTTTCATGTGTTCAGATTCATTTTGGTTGCGGCTCTGCCGCGCTGTGGTTGTTCCGGTTTCGGCTCTCCGTCTCATGCCGTCAGATACCGCCCGCCGCGTTCGCCGGTTTCCTGCCC
>JAHDSS010000175.1 GCA_018432565.1 Kiritimatiellia bacterium | reverse complement strand
TGGTTAGGAACGGCGGCGGCGGATCGCCATCACCAGCGCGCCCAGGCCCAGCAGGCCCATCGTCGCCGGCTCCGGTATCGGCGCCGCCGTGATCTGCTGGTCGGGCTGCACACCGGCTGTGCTGCCCCCGGCTGCATCCAAATAAGAATCCTGCCAAGTCACAGGATTAATCACCAACGCTTCCGGCGTGGTATCAAAATACCAGCTTCCCGCAGCAGGAGTGCCTTCATAGGCCCGCTGGTAAATGTAGCCGGCGGTCGTCCATGCGGGATTGTTATACTGGACACTACCAACAGAATCCCACGCAAGGTAATTAGTCCATTCGGTGCCATCAGACGCGGTGACATTGGCCCCGCCCACGCTTTGGGGCAGCGTACGGGTCGCCCAGACAACGTCGTTGCCACTAACCCAGCCGTTGGCACTGTTGGACAGGTCCGGCGCACCGACCACTGCATCCGGGGAGTAAATCAACTGCCAGGTCAGAGAATAGCTGTCGAGCAGATAGTCCTCGGAACCCGTCAGATCTGAAGCGGTGTGATCGTAAAGGGTCCATAACGTCTGCCACTGAATCGCCACGCCATCCGTAGCGGAGGCGATCGTCGCCGCGCACGCCAACACCATCAAAGCCAGGAGAAGTTTCTTCATGGTCTGTTCTTTCGGTTGTCTTTTTGAAATCGTGAACGTGAAAACCTGATTCAACGTTCGGGGATGAAAATAGCCGAAGAGGGAAGCGGCTGGCAAGCCCAAAAAATCGAAAAAAATTTTACTAAAACGGGCGGGCGGAAACGGGCGTTTTGGGCGATTTTGGGCTGAAAACGGGCGAAGTTTGTCCATTTTGGGCATGTTTTCAGCGAAAATGAGCGATTTTAGGCCATTTTTGGGCGATTTTTGAAAAAATCAGCCATAACGCTGAAAGAGCCGTACAGCCAACCACAGATAAACACGGATGGACACGGATTGGGCATCGAACAGGTAGGGCGGTCTCGCCGAGACCGCCGGGATCGGACAGCCGAACAGCCGGTCTCACGCCAAGGCTTGTCAAGTTCACCAAGCCACCGGCATGGCCGGAGGCATGAACGCGAAGATCGCAAAGGAGCACTTGAGCGGTCCAACCCTCTTGGCGGGCTTGGCGCCCTTTGCGAGATAAGGTTTTGGGGATCGTACAGCCAAACAGCCAGCTACGGACCTGCCACGCGGGCGGGCGTGGTTTCACGGATTGCACGGATTCAAACCAATCCAATCGGGGATCGAATCCGTAAAATTCCCTTTCGTACTACTATCCATCCACTTCTTGTTGTTCATGCACGTTTTTCGTTCCAACACATTGCCCACATACAAGTTGAGATGCTCATTTTTATAGGCAAGCCAAACGAAAACCCTCATGGCCACCAAAAACACCAAAAGACACAAAGACTACATCGCACAGGTTGTTGATTTCCATTCAAGGCTCCCCTTTTTGTGGCTTCTCGTGTTTTTCGTGGCCCTGCTTCTTTGGTTGCGGCTTTGCCGCGCTGTGTAATTTGTGTCATTTGTAGTTAACCGTCTTGGGCTGTTTCTCTGTGCGCCTCTGTCCCGACTCTGCAAGAGGTTGGGATCTGTGGTTCAACCCGGCTGTGGATCGGAACAGTTGAACGACGAAGACGGAGGAAGGAGCGGCTTACTTCCCGGAAGTCTTGAGCCGGTGTTTCCAGCAGCCAGGGGCCCGGTGAAGATGCATCACGGCAAGAATGAAAATGGCGTCAGGTTCCACGCTGTACAAAACGCCAAACGGGAATCGACGCACCAGGCAACGGCGGATGTCCGGCTCGATGGCAGGCCACAGTATCGGGTAGGCCACCGCGTTTTGAATAGTGGCATACACTTCGCGCGAGAAATCAAGGCCCAGACCCGGAGCACAATCCTCATAATAGGCCACCGCCTGGACCAAATCTTCCTCCGCTTCCGGATGGAAGACAAAGGTCACGGGGCAAATTGCCGTTGGAGACGGGCAAACACCTCAGTTCCGGGAATCGGGTTGACCCGGCCGGAACGGAGTCCCTCCAGCCGCTGCCGGGCTGCAAGGGCCCACTGCCGGTCCATTTCAGGATCTGACGGATTCAGCGACTGAAGCAAGGAGTCCACGACAACCGCCCGTTCCTCAACGGGAAGCGAGGCCGCTTCGTGTATGATTTCCGCTGTGCTGGGCATAATCCACCTCGTTCTCTGTTACGGCAAAACCATACCACGTGGATGGCGGCCCTGCCAATCCCGTAAGAAGGCTGGAACACAGGGGGGAACACAGGGGCCGAGACCGCCGGGCTCGACTGTAGCTGCGCCCGCTGGGCGCGGCGGATCGAACAGCCTGGACAGCCCAACAGCCACAACCACGAAACACACAAAAGGCACGAAAAGGAAACGGAAGACGGAAACAGCCAACCTACGAATCCAGACCCCTGGAGAGTCGGGACGAATGGGGGGGAGGACGGCCCGACTTTGGAGTGCGGTGACAAGCGCAGCGCGGCACCGCTTTGGATCAAAAGAAAAAACAGAGGCCGGGGTCACCGCCCCCGGCTACAGAAATCCCCCGGACTTCCCCTGTCCCCACTTGATCATTGGATATTGGACATTGGATATTCTGCCCCCCCCTGTCCCCTGTCCCCTGCCCCCTGGCTACTGTCCCCTGCCCCCTGACTCCTGTCCCCTGTCCCCTGCCCCCTGGCTACTGTCCCCTGCCCCCTGACTCCTGTCCCCTGCCCCCTACGGCCACGTGTACGGCTTGTCCACCGTCCACTGCGTCACCGTCCCCGCTTCCTTCAGGAAAAAGCCTTCCGTCGCCGTCACCACCTGCGTCACGACGTTGGCGGGCCAACCATTTCTTGCATGTTTTGTTCCTCCGACCCATATCTGCTCATTGGCATCCCAAAACGATACCACTGAACCAGCCGTGGCATTGGAAGCCAAAGAGGACGTACCGAACACAAAATCAGCGGGGTAAGGATTCGCCATGCTGCCGAGCGCGCCACTGCCGGGCGTACTGCGGGCTTGGGTGGTCTCGTTGGGCAGTTCGCCCGTGATTGTGATTTCCGTGGGTTCGGTCGCCGCAATCGGCCCTTTTAAGAAGAAAAATTCACCGGAGGCAATCTGCTGCGTGAGAACATTGTCAGGCCAACCATTTCTTGCATGCTTTGTACCGCCGACCCATTGCTGCCCTGCTTCATCCCAAAAAGAAACAACCGATCCAGCTAGTGCCTCGCCGGAGAGCGACAGATTGCTGAAGACATGATTTTCAGCGGTCATGCTGTGCAGCGGGAGGCTGACGGTGATGAGGTCGCCGCCGGGGGGCAGCTCGCGCTTGATGTACCCGATGCTGTTGACGGCCAGCACTTCCTGGGCGATTGCCGCCGCGACGGAAAGGACCAGCACCGCACCTAGTACCACCCACATTGTTTTCTTCATGCCCGCTCCTTAAATATAATGGGACGCTAAACTTGAAATCACCTAATATCAAGTCCAAAAAAAGAAAATATTAAGTCTACATTACGCCGCATCGGTGGCCCGAAGCCCCCGCCGGGATGAACCACAGAGGGCCACAGAGGGGCACAGAGGAGCACAGAGAAACAGCTCCAAACCAGCCGAAAATTCTTTGCCGCAGAGCGCGCAGAGGGGAAGAGAGAAAACAGCCCAAGACGGTTAGCTACGAAACACACGAATTACACGAAAAAGAATGGTGAGGTTTCGATCCACAGCCGAATGAACCACAGAGGGCCACAGAGGCGCACAGAGAAACAGCCAAAACGGTTAACTACGAAAGACACGAATTACACGAAAGAGAATCGATCCACAGCCGGGATGAACCACAGAGGGCCGCAGAGGCGCACGGAGAAAATTCATGGGGGGGGCTTCGCCCGGGAAACGGATCGGAGAGGCTGTTCAACCCCTCGATGCTGGCTGTTTCTCTGTGCTCCTCTGTGGCCCTCTGTGGTGAAGGGGCTGTCCGATCCCGGCGGTCTCGGCGAGACCGCCCTACCTTCCCCTTTCGTGAAATTC
>JAHDSS010000497.1 GCA_018432565.1 Kiritimatiellia bacterium | reverse complement strand
CGGCGTTTCTCGCCGCCGGACAGTGTGGTGACGTCGGCATCGCCCGGCGGCAGGCGCAAGGCGTCCATGGCGCGCTCGATCTGGCTGTCGAGGCTCCACAGGTCGCGGGCGTCAATCAGATCCTGCAGGCGGCCCAGCTCGTTGTTGAGCTTTTCGGACTCCTCGTCGGAAAGCGCCTCGCCCAGCCGGCCGCACAGCTCGTCGTAGCGGTCGAGAATGGCCTGGGCGGAGGCGGCGCCGGCGGCCACGTTGCCGGCCACGTCCAGGCGTTCATCCAGCTGCGGCTCCTGGGGCAGGTAGCCCACGCGCACGCCCGGAGCCACGATGCAATCGCCGTGGTAGCCTTTGTCCAGGCCCGCGATGACCTTCAGCAGCGACGACTTGCCCGCGCCGTTGCCGCCGATCACGCCGATCTTCGCGCCGAAGAAAAACGACAGGGTGATGTCGTCCAGGACCGTCAGGCGGTCATGCTGGCGGGACAGATGAGACAGCGTAAAAATATATTCACCAGCCATAAGAGGATTCCTTTGCCGAGAGAAGACGGACGGCGCGGCGGATCACGGCTGGACCGGAACCACCTGGATGGTCGCCGTCCGGTTCAGGCGGCGGTTGCGGTCCGAATCGTTGGGATACGGCGCGTCGGCGAGCGTGCCCGCGCGCATGTCAAATGTCAGCGCCTTGTTGGCCCGCGCGTAATGGGCCAGGTGCTCCATGGCCGCCCGCGCGCGGGCTTCCGCCAGGTCCGCGTTGCTGCGGAACTGGGGGGTCGGCCGGCTCAGCGGAATGTCATCCGTGTGGCCCGTCACGGTCACGCGCGCACCCGCCTTCAGCGTCACCAGTTTCGCCGCCAGCGACTTCAACGCGCGAACGCCCTCCGGGGACAGATAGTTGGCGGACACAAACACGGGGTCGGCGAACTTGACGTGATAGATGCCGTCGGCCACCGTGGTTTCCGCGCCGGCGATTTTCCAGTCCGCGGCCGCGGCGGCCGGCGGCGGAGCCAAGGGCGGTCCGGAAGGTGCCTTCGGGGCGGCCGGAGCGGCGGGCGCCGCCGCGACGGCGGCGCCGGCGGGCGGCGCGTCCGATTCGGCCTGGAGTTCCCGCAGGTCCACGGTGGTGCCCGGCTCGGGCGAACGCGGACAGGCCGACCAGAAGGCGGCGATGGCCACCAGCACCACCAGCAGCACCACCAGCGAAACCATCCGCCGATCCATTTCAACCTCCCCCAGCCAGTCACGAAGCCGACCCCAGGCCCGTCGAAGCGGCGGGCCGCCGGACGGCCGCGGCGCGGCGGCAGCGGGTGGAGGCGGAACCCTCCGGGGGGGGCGCCGGTAGATGCCGGTGCGCAGCGGCGGCCTGGCCGTGCCGCCGGGATCCGTGTTCTCCACCGGCCGGGGCGGGCCGGATTCCGACAGCACCGCGCGCACCTCGGCCGAGACATCGGGCGGCTCCCGCGGCGGCGGCAGCACCATCTCCGGTTCCGGCCGCGCCGTATTCCCGGCCGATTCCTCCTCGGCCGGCAGATGCGAAGAGGCCAGCCTGGGCTTGGCGTCGGGCCGGTCGGAGAGCGACAGAAACAGGTCGAGCTGACGCTCGCCGCGGCCCTTGCCGGGCCCCTTGTCGTCGTTCAGGTTGCCTTGCAGTGCATTCGAGAACTTGCCCATGTCCCTCTCTCCTCGCGCGGCGGTGGTCGTCAGCCCGCCGCCACCAGGTTCACCATTCGCTTCGGGATGTAGATTCGTTTCTTCAGGGATTTCCCCTCGAGATGCGGAATCACTTCCGGGCAGGCCAGGGCCAGCTCGAAAACCGCCTCTTCGCCGGCGTCCGGGGCGATGCGGATGCGGCCGCGCACCCGGCCGTTGACCTGAACGGGAAGTTCGATCTCGTCCTCCTTCAAATACTCCTCGTTGACCTCCGGCCAGGCTTCGCCCGACAGGGAATCCGGATGCCCGAGGCGGTTCCAGAGTTCTTCGGCCAGATGCGGTGCAAAGGGGCTGAGGATCAGGACGAACGTCGAAAGCAGCGACCGCGGCAGGGCGTCCCAGGCCTGGGCTTCGTTGACAAAGATCATCATGGCGGAGATGGCGGTGTTGTAGTCCATCCGTTCAATGTCGCCGCCGACCTTGCGGATCGCCGCATGCAGCGACCGCAGCTGGTCTTTCGTCGGTTCCCCGCCGGACAGTTTCGGCGAGAGGTCTCCGGTCTCGTCGTCCACCACGAGGCGGTACACGCGGCTGAGAAAGCGGGACACCCCTTCGACGCCCTTCATGCTCCACGGCTTGACCTGCGTCAGCGGACCCATGAACATTTCATAGAGCCGCAGCGAGTCCGCCCCGTATTCCTTGACGATGTCGTCGGGATTGATCACGTTGCCGCGGCTCTTGCTCATTTTTTCGGCGCGGCCGGTGATTTCCAGATCCATGTCCTTCACGAAGACCTTGCCCTGGCGCTTTTCGATCAGATCGTCCGGCAGGCCGGCCCCATGGCCGTCGCGGCGGGTTCTCAGGATGATGGAGGCCACGTCGCCGTCCTTGCGCTCCTCGATCCCCTCGATGCCGCGCTCCTTCAGGGCCGCGGCGTGCGCCGCGAACGCCGCCGGGTCGGCGTGGTATTCCATTTCGCCGAGGATCATGCCCTGGTTCACCAGCTTCCGGAACGGCTCCGGCGTGGAGACCGCCCCGCAGTCAAAGAGCACTTTGTGCCAGAACCGCGCATAGAGCAGATGGAGCACCGCATGCTCCGCGCCGCCCACGTAAAGGTCCACGGGCATCCAGTATTTTTCCTTGTCCGGATCGACCAGCGCCCGGTCGTTCTTCGGATCAATGTAGCGCAGGTAGTACCAGCACGAGCCGGCCCATTGCGGCATGGTGTTGGTTTCGCGAAACGCCGGCCCGCCGCAGACCGGGCAGGTCGCCTTCAGCCACTCCGTTGCCCGCGCCAGCGGCGGCTGGCCGTCCGGCGTGGGACGGAAATCCGTCAGCTCCGGCAGGCGCACGGGCAGATCCTCCTCCGGCACCGGCACCACGCCGCATTTTTCGCAATGCAGCAGCGGGAACGGCTCGCCCCAGAAACGCTGGCGGCTGAACAGCCAGTCGCGCAGCTTGTAGTTCACCTTGCCCTCGCCGACCCCCTTCTCCTCCAGCCACGCCGTGATCTTCTTTTTGAACTCCGCCGTCGGCAGTCCGTCGAATTCGCCGGAGTTGACGGCGACGCCGTCATCCACGTATCCGCGCCAGTCCGTCCCTTCCGGCGGCCGGACCACCTGCACGATCGGCAGGCCGAATTTCTGCGCAAACTCGTAGTCGCGGGTGTCGTGGGCGGGCACCGCCATGATCGCCCCCGTCCCGTAGCCCCACAGCACGTAGTCGGCAATCCACACCGGGATCGACTCCCCGTTCACCGGATTCACCGCATGCGCCCCGGTAAACACGCCCGTCTTCTCCTTCGCCAGCTCCGTGCGCTCCAGATCGCTCTTGGCCGCCGCCGCCGCGCGGTAGGCCTTCACCGCTTCGCGCTGCCCCGGCGTGGTGACCTTGTCCACCAGCGGATGCTCCGGCGCCAGCACCATGTAGGTCGCCCCGAACAGCGTGTCGGGGCGCGTCGTGAACACCCGGATGGTTTCGCCGTCCATCGCGAAATCCACCTCGGCGCCCTCGCTCTTGCCGATCCAGTTGCGCTGCATTTCCTTGATGCTCTCGGGCCAGTCCAGGCCGTCCAGATCCGCCAGCAGCCGCTCGGCGTACTCGGTGATTTTCAGCACCCACTGGCGCATGGCGCGCCGCTCCACCTTGTGGCCCTTCGCGCGCCACTCTTCGACTTCCTCGTTGGCCAGCACCGCGCACAGGTCGGGGCTCCAGTTCACCGGCATCTCCCCCTCGTAGGCCAGCCCCTTCTTGAACAGCTGCAGAAATATCCACTGCGTCCAGCGCACGTACTCGTCGTCCGTCGTCGCCACCTCGCGATCCCAGTCATACGAAAACCCCAGCATCTTCAGCTGGCGGCGGAAAGTATCAATGTTCTGGTAGGTGATGCCCCGGGGATGTTCGCCGGTCTTGATCGCGTACTGTTCCGCCGGCAGCCCGAACGAATCCCAGCCCATCGGGTGCAGGACGTTGAATCCCTTCATGCGCCGGTAGCGCGCCTGGATGTCTGTCGCCGTATAGCCTTCCGGATGGCCCACATGCAGCCCCTGGCCGCTCGGATACGGGAACATGTCCAGGATATAGCACTTCGGCCGGGAACGGTCGGGCTCCTCCGGGGTGCGGAAGGTCTTGTGCTGCTCCCAGTACTGCTGCCAGCGGGCTTCGATTTCGGAATGCGGATAGGCCATGGATTCACCTCAAAATGGATTCGATCCGTCACTGTAGCCTTCCCCTCCCCCCCGATCAATGCCCGATTTCCCCGCGCGCCCGGGCGCTACAGCTCAAATGTGTCCACGGGGCATTCGGGCAGCGACTGGAAAAAGACCCGCCCGTACCATTTGGTCAGCAGGCGCGAGTCCAGCACCACGACGATGCCTTCGTCGGTCTGCGAGCGGATCAGCCGGCCGAAGCCCTGGCGGAACTTCAGCACCGCCTCGGGCAGGGAATACTCCCGGAACGGGTCGCCGCCCCGCTCCTTGATCCGCCGCAGACGCGCGGCCACCACCGGATGATCCGGCACCGCAAACGGCAGGCGCGTCAGAATGACGTTGCTCAAGGCCTCGCCGCGCACATCCACGCCCATCCAGAAGCTGTCCAGACCGAACAGGACAAAGCCTTCATTCGTGCGGAAAGTCTCCAGCATGGCCCGGCGGGCCATGCCCTGCCCCTGCGCCAGCAGGGTCAGGCCGGCCTCCTCCAGCGGGGCGCGCAGCGTCCCGGCCGTGCGCCGGAGAAGTTCCTCGCTGGTGAACAGGGCAAACGCCTGCCCTTTTGTTTTCAAGCTCCAGCGCAGCACCCCGCGCGCCACGGCATCGGCAAAGGCTTCCTTGTCTTTCGGGTCGGGGGCGTTCGTCGCCACGTGCAGCCGCATCTGCCGGGCATGGTCGAACGGCGAGCCCAGACAGCGCAGGGCGCAGTCCGCTCCGGCCCCCAGCCGGTCCCGGCAGTACTCCAGCCGGCCGCCCACCGCCAGCGTCGCGCTGGTCAGGATCACGCTGCGCAGCGCCCCGAACAGGCTGTTGGACAGAATCGGCGCCACCTCGATCGGCGCCGAATGCAGAACCGGCTGGCGTCGGCGGCCTTCGCGCGAAATCCAGTACACGTGATCCGGCTCCAGCTGCCCCAGATAGGCCTCCAGCATGCCGCGCAGCGCCGCCGCCTGCCCCCGCAGCCCTTTCAGTTCCGAGCGCGTGTCCTCGTCGCGCCCTTCCAGCTCCTCGATCAGGGTGCCCAGCCGGCTCGACAGCTCCCGCAGCAGTTCGGGTACCTCGGTCTCCACCTCCAGCGGATGCGGAACCGTTCGGGTTCCCTCGTGCGCGGACAGCCCCGCCGCCTTCGTCACGGCATGGAACAGATCGGCCACCGCCTCCCAGAGCCGGCCGGCCGTCCGGGCCGCCGGGCCCGCCCGCAGATAGCCCAGCAGCCCCTTGCCGGTTTCCGGAATGTACAACCGGCGCAGAAAGTGTTCGAACGCATAAGGCGACAGGCGGATGCCCAGGTGCTCGCTGGCGGTATCCTCGACGGTATGCGCTTCGTCCATCACCACCGCCGTCACGTCGGGCAGGAAATTGGCCCCCTGGATGCGCAGCGCCAGGTCGGAAAACAGCAAGTGGTGATTCGCCACCAGCAGGTCGGCATCCTGCATCCGGGCGCGCGCCCGCTGCAGAAAACACCGCGCCCGCTCCGGGCATTTTCCGCCCAGGCAGTTGCCATGCTCCGCGCAGACTGCGGACCACGCCTCCGGCAGGGGCGGGCGGCTCATCTCCTGGACGCTGCCGTCCCCGGTGGAATCCGCCCAGGCCCGGATGCGCTCCAGGTCCCGCGCCACGGCATCGGGAAACAATTCCCCCTGGTGGCGGTGCGCCCGCGCCAGCCGGCGCCGGCACAGGTAGTTCGCGCGTCCCTTGACCAGCACCGCCCGGAACGCCACGCCCAGCCGCGCCTGCAGCAGCGGCAGATCCTTGCCCACCAGCTGTTCCTGAAGCGAAATGGTGTGGGTGGACACCATCACGCGCTTCGCCGTTCGCCTCGCGTGCAGGATCAGCGGCGCCAGATAGGCCAGGCTCTTCCCCACGCCTGTGCCCGCTTCGACCATCAGATGGCTTTCGGTCTCCAGCGCATCTGCCACGGCACAGGCCATCTCGACCTGCTGGGGCCTCGTCTCATACGCGAAATCCGCGCCGGACAACTGCCCCAGCGCGCCGTCCGCGCGGAAAAAACCCGACGCCAGATCGCGCAACGGCTGCCCGGCGGCGGCAGCCCCCTCCTGCATTGGCGCAATCATGCCCTGTACTCCCGCCGCCCGGGCCGCCCGGGCGCTCCGGGCGGCACGGCCCGCCCGTTACGGGGCGGTGACGGCAGGCTCGTCGGCGGCCGCTTCCGGAATCGCCACGATCGGCTCTTCGGCTTCTTCCGCCTCTTCTTTCGCCGCCTCGGCGGCTTCCGCCATCTTTGCCAGATCCCCTTCCAGCTTGATCATCGCCTTTTCGCGGAGTTCGCGGATGTACTCGGCATTGATCCGCTGCTGGGCCCGGGCCCGCAGCTGCACCCGCAGGCGGTTCTCGATCTCTTCAAACGGCACCACCTTTTCTTCCTGCTCGCCATCCACCCGGATGACGTGGAAGCCGACCGGCGATTCCACCACTTCGCCGATCTGCCCGATCTCCTGCGAGAACACCGCTTCTTCGAAAGCCGGCGCCTCGCGGCCGCGCGGCACCACGCCCAGCGCGCCGCCGCGGCTGCGGCTGGCGCACTGCGATACCTCGCGCGCCAGCGCTTCGAATTCCGCCCCTTCCAGCAGGGCCTTGCGCACCCCTTCCGCCTTGGCCCGCGCATCCAGCTTGAGCGCGTCCTCCGCGTTCGCAGGCACCCGGATCAGAATGTGCGAGGCAATCCGCCCTTCGGGAATCGTGAACTCGTCGATGTGCTCGTCATAATAGGCCCGAACCGCTTCATCGGTGATCTCCGCCTGGGCGGCCTCTACCTTTTCCTTCACCACCTTGTTCTTGAACAGGTCCAGCCGCAGATTGTTCTCTAGATCCTCGATGGACAGGTTGGCCGCCGCCAGCAGCATCACCAGCGAATGTCCTTCCCCCAACCCCTTTTCGAGATCCTTCTTCCCCTGTTCCAGCTCTTCCTGCGAAATCAGTACGCCGGAACGCTCCATCTCCGCTTTGACCAGCTGGCGCACCACCAGATTGTCCACCGCCTGCGACAGAATCCGCGCCTGGATCTGGGAAATCTGTTCCGCGGGCGTGTCCTGCGGCACGTGTGAAAACAGCCGGCTGGCCTCGCGCTGGATCTGTCCGTGGGTAATGCCCGCCTGATCCACCCACACCGCCACCTCGTCCGACTTCATCCCGCCGGGAGTGACGACCTGCGCTTCCTTTTTCCCGCATCCGGCCGCCCCCAGCGCCAGCGCCAATAGGCCCATCCATGCCATCGTATGCTTCATGTCCCTGTTCCTTTCGACTTGCTATGCACCCGAAATCAGCGTGTCAACCGGGCATTTTCCGCCCATCGCCCGGAATTGCAAGTCTCAAAAGCCCGCCATCCCCATCGCGAAACGGTTGACAGACCGCGGGTCTCCCCTTATCTTGCTCCACGACATGAATGGCGCGGTAGCCAAGTGGTAAGGCGAGGGTCTGCAAAATCCTTATTCATCGGTTCGATTCCGATCCGCGCCTCCAGATGATCATTCTGTCCCCGGCGTCCGAAAAGCCTTGCGGCTTGAACGGCGCCGTTTGATTATGCCCCTGAAAGCCTCCAGATGACCGCCCCCCACACTCAGCCAATCGAGGAGGTCCTGGCGGACCGGCGCACTTCGCTGAACGGGCTTTCCGCCGGCGAAGCGGCCGACCGCCTCGCTTCCCACGGCCCCAACGAACTGCTGGAAACCATTTCCCGGCCCGCCTGGAAAATGCTCCTGGCCCAGTTCATCGAACCGCTGATCCTCATCCTGGTCGCCGCCGCCGTGCTGTCGTTTTTCCTGGGCGATCTCGTCGAAGCCGTCGCCATCCTGACCATCGTCTTCCTGTTCGGTCTGCTCGGATTCATCCAGGAATTCCGCGCTGAAAAAGCCATGGCGGCCTTGCGCCAGCTCGCCAGCCCGGACGTCCGTGTCCGCCGCGACGGCGAAATCCGGGTCCTCCCCGCCCGCAACCTCGTTCCGGGCGATATCGTCCTGCTGGAAGCCGGCAACATCATTCCCGCCGACCTCCGCCTGGTCACCTGCATCCACCTGGGCATTCAAGAGTCCTCCCTCACCGGCGAATCCGAAGCGGTGCGCAAGCAGACGGAACCGCTGGACGGGATCGCCATCCCGCTGGGCGACCGGACCAATTTCGCCTACATGGGCACTGTCGTCACCCATGGCCGCGGATCCGGCGTCGTGGTCGAAACCGGCATGCGCACCGAACTCGGCCGGATCGCCGGCCTGATCCAGAACATCGATTCCGGCCGCACCCCCCTGCAACGGAAGCTCGCGCAGGTCGGCAAGCACCTGTCGCTGGCCGGACTGGGCGCCGCGCTGGCCCTGCTGACCATGGGCCTGCTCCGCGGCGAACCTTTCACCGCCATGCTGCTCACCGCCGTCAGCCTGCTGGTCGCCGTCGTCCCCGAAGGCCTCCCCGCCGTCATCACCGCCACCCTCGCCCTCGGCGGACGCCGCATGCTCAAGCGCCACGCCCTGATCCGCAGGCTCCCCGCCGTCGAAACCCTCGGCGCCGTCACCGTCATCTGCACCGACAAAACCGGCACCCTGACCGAAAACCGGATGACCGTCGCGCGCATCCAAACCCTGCACCACGACCTTCCGCTGCTAAACGATTCCGCCCCGCCCCCCGCGGACTCCCGGGACGAAACCCTCCCCCTTCTTCTGGTGGCCGCCCTGTGCAACGACGCCCATCTCGTCGTTGAGGAAACCGGACTTCCCCCGCGCCTGATCGGCGACCCCACCGAAACCGCCCTGCTGGCCGCCGCCGAACGGTTCGGAATCCCCACCCAGTCCCTGGCGAAGGAAGTTCCGCGGATCGCGGAATTCGCCTTCGATTCCAACCGCAAGCGCATGACCACCCTGCATCAGGGCGGCATCAGCGATTATCCTCTTCCCGCGGCGTTGAACACCCCCGTGTTCGCCGCGGTCAAGGGCTCCCCCGACGGGCTGCTCGGTCTCGCCACCCATGTCCTCGCCGGCGACCGCATCGTTCCCCTGCACGACAGCGCCCGCCGCCATTTCCTCGCCGCCGGCGAACGCATGGCGGAAGAGGGCGTCCGCGTGCTCGGCCTGGCCTTCCGCCGGTTCCAGGCCCCCCCCTCCCCCGGCGCCGCGGCCCACGACATCGAAGACCAGCTGGTCTTCTGCGGGCTCGCCGGCCTGCTCGATCCGCCCCGCGAAGAAGTCCGCGCCGCCGTCGCCCGCAGCCATGCCGCCGGCATCCGCACGATCATGATCACCGGCGACCACCCCCTGACCGCCGCCGCCATCGCCCGCCGCCTGAACCTGGCTCCCGGCGGCGCCGATCCCCTCATCCTGTCCGGCACCGAACTCGCCGTCCTGTCCGATGCCGAACTCGACGCCCGGTGCGGGGAGATTTCCGTCTATGCCCGCGTCTCCCCCGAGGACAAGCTGCGCATCGTCTCCGCCTTGCAGCACCGCGGCCATGTGGTGGCCATGACCGGCGACGGCGTCAACGATTCGCCCGCCCTCAAGCGCGCCGAAATCGGCGTCGCCATGGGCATCACCGGCACCGATGTCGCCAAGGAATCCTCCGACATGGTCCTGCTCGACGACAACTTCGCCACCATTGTCGCCGCCGTCGAGGAAGGCCGCACCATCTTCGACAACCTCGTGCGCTTCATCAAATACTCCTTCGGCGGCAATCTCGCGAAGGTGCTCGTCATGCTGTGCGCCCCCCTGGCCGGCATCGGCGTCATGGCCCTGCGCCCCCTCCATCTGCTCTGGCTCAACCTGCTGACCGACGGCCTGATGGGGCTCGGGCTCGGACTCGAACCGTCCGAACCCGACGCCATGGCCCGGCCCCCGCGCCATCCCGAATCCCCCATCCTGGACCGTTCCGCCATCTGGCATGTCGGCTGGATGGGCCTGTTCATCTGCATCGCCTCCCTCCTGCTGGCCGGCATCTGGCAGCGCATCCGGCCCGGCGGCGACGAGTGGCAGACCGTCCTGTTCTCCGCCATCGGCTTTGCCCAGATCGGCCAGGCCTGGGGCCTGCGCTCCCTGACCCGCACCCCCTTCCGTTTCGGCCCCAACCCGGCGCTGGCCGGCCTGACCCTCGTGACCCTGGCCCTGCAGCTCGGCGTCATGTACATCCCCGTCCTGGCCCGCGCGTTCCGGTTGCAGCCGCTGCCGTTCCCGGCGCTCGGCGCCACCGCCGCCCTCGGCCTGCTGACGTTTGCCATCGTCCATCTGGAACGCTGGCGGCCCCGCGCCGCCGCCCCCCGGAAAGGAGCCGCTCCATGAAACTGCTCGACCGCGAATTCACCTTCGACCGCGTCATCCGCCTGGCGATCGGCGCGGCGGTCATTGCCGGCCTCATCCACCTGCTGGGGCTTCTGCAGGGCGTCCTGACGCCCTTCGCCATCGCCGTGCTGCTGGCCTACATGATGAATCCGCTGGTCTGCGCCATCCAGCGCCGGGTCCGCGGCCGCAAGACCGCCGTCGCGCTGAGCCTGCTGCTGGTCCTGGCGGCCGCCACCGCCCTGGTGGTGGGACTGGTCCCCGTGCTGGCCCGGGAATTCGCCGCCCTCGGCGGCCTGCTGCGGCAGGCGGCCAATCTGCAACTGCCCGCCTGGCTCCAGGAACGCCTTCCGCGGGACCTCTGGGCCGGCCTCACCCAGCGCCTCTCCGAACCGGATTTCCAGGAATTCTTCACCCCCGAGCGGCTCTGGCAATGGGCCGAAACCGCCCTCCAGAAAGCCGTGCCCGGCGCCTGGAAAATCCTTTCCGGCGCCGCCAGCATCGTCCTGGGCACCATCGGCCTGGTCATCGTGCTGTTCTATCTGGTGTTTCTGCTGGCGGACTACGATCACTTCCAGGCCGCCTGGCCCGGCATGATTCCCGAAGACTACCGCGCCGCCACCCTCGATTTCCTCCATGAATTCGCCGAAGGCATGCGCCGCTACTTCCGCGGACAGGCCGCGGTTGCGGCCCTGGTCGGCGTCCTGTTCGCCACCGGGTTCGCCCTCATCGGCCTGCCCATGGGCATTCTGCTGGGCCTGTTCATCGGCCTGCTCAACATGGTCCCCTATCTGCAGATTGTCGGCGCGGTGCCCGCCTTCCTGCTGGCCGCCCTCGGCGCCCTGGCCTCCGGCGGCAACGTCTGGATCGCCCTGGCCCTGTGCGGATTGGTTTTCGCCGTGGTTCAAACCCTCCAGGACATGGTGCTCGTCCCGCGCATCATCGGCCGCAGCCTCGGACTCAATCCCGTCGCCATTCTGCTGTCGCTCAGCATCTGGGGCCGGCTCCT
This sequence comes from Kiritimatiellia bacterium, assembly GCA_018432565.1. Classification (GTDB taxonomy): domain Bacteria; phylum Verrucomicrobiota; class Kiritimatiellia; order CAIQIC01; family Lenti-01; genus JAAZFE01. The sequence continues at coordinate 1,322 of JAHDSS010000497.1, read as the reverse complement.
CGGCGCGCTCGGCCTCCTGATCGCCCTGCCCATGACCTGCCTGCTCCTCGCCTGGTACCGGCGCAATCTCGTCCCCTCCCGCCACAGCCAATCCGCCCCCTCTCCCTGATCCCGCCAGGCGCCCGGCTTCGACAGAATCCGGATTTTCCACGCTATGGAAAAATTTCCGGCGGGTTTTCCACGCCATGGAAAACTTTTTTCCACACCGTGGAAAATCCGGAAAACCGGCCCGTCCCCTGTCTCCTGTCTCCTGTCTCCTGTCCCCTGTCTCCTGTCTCCTGTCTCCTGTCTCCTGTCCCCTGCCCCCTGTCTCCTGTCTCCTATCCCCTTTCTCCTCTCAATTCCTGCTTTCCTGGGTTTCCTGTTTTCCTGCTTGGCTGTTCCGACTCTCCCTGTCCCCTGACGCCCCCCCTTTATTCCCAGAACGGCCAGAAATGATGCACCGGGCCATGTCCATGTCCGATGCGATAGTCCGCCCCCGCGCGGATCGCCCGGCGAATGTACTCCTTGGCATGGCCGACCGCCTCCGTCACGCCTTCGCCTTTCGCCAGATGCGCCGCAATGGCCGAGGACAGCGTGCAGCCTGTCCCGTGCGTGTTCCGTGTTTGAATCCGCTCGTCCCCGAAGCGCTCCGCGCCGGGGCTCCCGGCCGACACCAGGACATCCTCGCTTCCGTCTCCGTCCAGGTGCCCCCCCTTTACCAGGACATGCCGGCAGCCCCACTGCAGCAGGTCCGCCGCGGCGGATTCCATGTCCGCCGCGCCGGCCACCTCCCGCCCCAGCAGCACCGCCGCTTCCGGCAGGTTGGGCGTGATGATTTCCGCCAGCGGGAACAGATGCCTCTTCAACGCCTCCACGGCGTCATCCTGCAGCAGCTTGTCCGCCACCGCCGCAATCAGCTCCGCCGAATACAGCATGCCGATCTTCACCGCATCCGCGCCGATGTCCCCCAGCACCGCATCCAGCTGACGCTCCACGAACTCCACCGGCACCGGATGAATCCCCGCCACCCCCTGCGTGTTCTGCGCCGTCAGCGCCGTGATCACGCTCATGCCGTAGCACCCGTTCGCCGCGAACGTCTTCAGATCCGCCTGAATCCCCGCCCCGCCCCCGCTGTCCGAACCCGCAATCGTCAACACCCGCCGATAGGGTTTCTCGCTCATCCCGCCGTCTCCCTGCCCGCCGTTCATCACGGTTCTTTCTGTCTAGTTATTGCAATAACTATAGTTATTGCAATAACTATACATTTTCTGAATGCCCTTTCCGGATGCCTTGAATGGCCCGCCGCAGCTCCGCCGCCGCGGCGTGCGGGGACTCCGCCG
>JAHDSS010000297.1 GCA_018432565.1 Kiritimatiellia bacterium | reverse complement strand
TCCAGAGGAGGCATTCGACAGACCGCCGCCTGGGCCAAGGGAGTCGGCAGTTTCACACTGATGGGGTGCGAACTGATCCTGCTGCTGTCCTATCAGTCGCTCTGCGGCCATCTGCACTACCGGCTGGCCCTGCTGCTGGCGGCGCTGATGATGGGGATGGCGGCGGGTGCCGCAACGGGCGTCCGGCATCTGGTGAAGGCCGGCCCGGGGACGCTGGCGCTCATTCATGGCGGCATGGCGGCCTATGCCGCGGTCCTGGCAGGGGCCCTGCAATGGATCGCGCCGTCCGTGTCCGGGCCCTCCGCGGGAGGGGATGCCGTCTTTCTGGCGCTGGCCGGTGTGATCGGATTTCTCGGAGGCAGCGAATTTCCGGTGGCGGCCTGCATCCACCTGGCGGGAAAACCGTCCGGCCGGACCGGTACCATCTATGCTGTGGATCTGGCGGGTTCCTGCCTGGGGGCGCTGCTGGTCAGTCTCTGGGCGCTGCCGGTTCTGGGCGCCGGATCCACCTTTCTGCTGCTGGCGGGTTTGAATGCCGCAGTCGCCCTGCTGTGCCGGCAGCGACACCCGGCAGGATCACGGCCGCCCGCGCGCGGCGCCGCCGGTTCTGCTCTGACGGATTAAGCCGGTTCGCCGGAATCCGCCCGGTTCCGTTCGGCGGCCAGATACTCGGCTTCCAGGACCAACAGTCCTTTTTTGCGCGACTTGAGGCGCTTGGCGGGATTGCCGAAATACACCGACCACTCTTCCGTGGATTTGGTGATCATGGAGTGGGCGCCGACGGATGTTCCTTCCGCGAGCACGACACCGGGAAACACCAGCGAGTTGGTTCCCACAATGGCATGCCGTCCGATGACAACCGCCCGCTTGATTTCCCGCTTGTACGCGTCCGGCACCGTCGGATTGGTCAGGGTGTCCCCCCCGTAATCATCGCTTTGGGTGAACACATGGCACCCGTAGGCCAGCCCGGAGAAATCGCCGAACGTGATGCCCGGTTCGCCGCCCGCCACGTTGCAGAAGACGGCGATGTGCACGTTCCGGCCGATGGTCACCCGGCCGGAAATCACGCAGAAGTCGTCAATGCGCGAATGATCGCCGATCTCGATTTGGTCGGGATTGTAGATGGAGGCCTTGTCGCTGATTTGGACGTGGCGCCCCAGTTGCTTGAATCCCATTGCGTCCAGTTCCTGCTGGTTCAGAAATGCCATGGCGATGCTCCTTTTCCGGGCGCCAGAGGAACGGCAGCCAAATCGCCGTTCAGGCCGGATCCGTCCGCACGGGGAAGGACCGGCCCAGGGACGCCTCAACCGCGCCATCCTGTCAGAAGGGGCGGCGGAATGCAACCGGCGTGCCCGGCAATACTCGTTCGAGGGACCGATCTTCCGCCGCCGTTTCCTTTCGCGGCGAAAGGCGGTCAGGCTGTCCGGGGCAGGGGAGGGGGACGGCGGCCGCGGTAGATCACGGCATAGGCCAGGCAACAGCCAAGAAAAGGATTGGGCGGGGCAGGGGGATTTGGCATGCTCCGGTCCGTCCATGAGCGATCTGTTTGACAGCGATTCGACCCCGGCGGCGGACTCTTCGCCGGTGCACCGCCCCCTGGCGGCGCGCATGCGGCCGAGGACCCTCGAGGATATCGTGGGGCAGGACCATATTCTCGGGCCGGGCAAGCTGCTGCGGCGCGCGATCGAAGCGGACCGTCTGTCGAGCCTGATCCTCTACGGCCCGCCCGGCTGCGGCAAAACCTCCCTGGCGGAAGTCATCGCCGCCGCCACCCGCCGCGCCTTCGACCGGTCCAGCGGCGTGCTCTCCAACGTGGCCGGCCTGCGCAAATCCCTCGAGGCCGCCCGCCAGCGGCGCGCCGCCTCCAAGCGGGAAACCATTCTCTTCATTGACGAGATCCACCGCTTCAACAAGGCCCAGCAGGATGTCCTGCTGCCCTACGTGGAGGAAGGAGCCGTCACGCTGATCGGCGCCACCACCCACAATCCGTTTTTCTTCATCAACAATCCCCTGGTATCCCGCAGCCAGATCTTCCAGTTGGAACCCATCGGGGTGGAGGCGATCGGCACGCTGCTGCGGCGGGCGCTGGCCAGTCCGGAAGGACTCGGCCATCTGGACATCCGGATGGATGACAACGCCATGACCCACCTCGCGGCGGTCTGCGAAGGCGATGCCCGGCGCGCGCTGAACGCCCTGGAGATCGCGGCGCTGACGACCGAGCCCGGTCCCGGCGGCGTCATCCATATCACCCGGGCGGTGACCGAGGAAAGCATCCAGAAAAAAGCGGTGCTCTACGACCACGACGAAGACGGGCACTACGACACGATTTCGGCGTTCATCAAAAGCGTGCGCGGCTCGGACCCCAACGCCGCGCTCTACTGGCTGGCCAAGATGATCTA
>JAHDSS010000592.1 GCA_018432565.1 Kiritimatiellia bacterium | reverse complement strand
GACGAAGCTGGAGTAGTCGGCTTTGGCGCGGATGTCGCCGAGGGTGATGTCGGCGTCGTCTATCCATTCCTGGCCGGCTTCGGCCTGGAGGCCGATGTTTTCCGTGAGGTAGGCGGCGATGCCTACGCGCGCGGCGAGGCCGAGGGGGGATTCGGTTTTGCTGCGGCATTCGTCGGCGCATTCGATGTCCATGCGGGCGATGTTGCAGAGGGCTTCCACGGCGCCGAAGATGTCGAGACGGCTGCCGATGCGGCAGGTGAGGCGCGGGCCGAGGCCGATTTGGTAGAGGTCGCTGGTGAGGCGGGCATGGATGGGCTGGCCGGGGATGGTGCGGGTGGAGCTACCGAGATTCTGGTGATAGGGGGCGTAGGGTTCGGGTTCAGGGTAGCAGTAGGTGAAGTCGTCGTCGTAGGGGGGGATGGGGCCGTCTTTGAAGAGGTAGTAGTCGCGCCAGGAGCGGGACTGGATGGTGCCGCCGCCGGCCATGCCGCTGGCTTGGGTTTTCATGTCCCAGTAGCCGGCGAAGCGGAGGGTGAGGCCGGCGGAGAAGCATCCGGCGGTGTAGAGGTCGCGCCCGGCGGTGAGGCTGACGCCGAGGGGGCGGTCGCGGTTGCTGCTGTTGAGTTCGGCGGCGCCGTAGAGGGGCGTGACGATTGTTTCGCTGCCGGTCTGGACGGCGGCGTAGTTCAGAAAGTCCTGCTGACCGGGGTAGTCGGGGTCCTGCACGATTTCGACTTCGTCCGCGCTCCACGGGCGGCGGGTGACGACGTCTTTGTCGTAGATGACTCTGCGGGAGGGGGTTACGGTCGGGCCGCCGGCCTGGCCGGAGATGGCGCTTTTGACTTTCGAGCGCCAGGCCGGGCCAACGGAAAGGCTCCAGTCGCCGGGGCGTTCCCCGGTGGCGGCGGTGGCGATGAGCGCCGCGAGGGTGAAGAGGGCGATTCTCGTGAATAATGCTGTCTTTTGCATGGCGCTGTCTATCCTTTCAATTCAATGACATTCCAAGTTACAGGGCGAATACGCGGAAGAAGCCGCTTTCGTCGCCGTCCGGCACGTTGAGTTCCAAGGTGATGGAGCCGTCGGCCTCGCGCACGGCGGAGGAGGGGAGCAGCACCTGGCTGGCGGCGTCGAGCTTGGCGCGGTATTCCACGCGAAGGGCGGAGAGGTTGACTTCGCCCCATTCCGCGGCCTTCTCGACGGAGATGTTCAGGATGATTGGCGCGACTCCGCCGGGAGCGGCGAGGCGCATCTTGCCCATCCAGATGCCGGCGATTACGGCATCGGTGCGCACGGTGACGTTGTACATGCCTTGCTTGAAGGTGGCCATGTAGTCCGGGTCCGCGGCCATGGCCGGGGCCAGATGCACGATGACGCCGCCGACATCCACCCCCGCGCTGCGGAAGACTTGGTTTCCGAGGACGGGATGCCCGAGGATCGTGACACGCTGCAGGTTGCGTGTGTTGAGGAAGGCGAAGTCGCCCAGAGCGACAACGGTTTTTGGGAGGGTCAGCTCCGTCAGCCCCGTCGCGCCGGAGAAGGCGTATTTTCCAATATGGAGGTCGGCGGGCTCCGTCGGATTGCGCCAGTCCCGGTTGGGCGGGAAGGAGAGGCGCTTGATGGAGGGAACCGAAATGAAGGCCTTGTCGGCGATGTTCGTGCAGAAGACGGGGAAGTACACTTCGGTCATGCCGCTCGTGGAGTTTTCGAAGGCGCCCATTGCGATGCCGGTGACAAAGCGTCCGTCAATTCTATCCGGCAGGACGACCTTCTGTGCCTTTTGGTCCGGGTTCTTGAATCCGGTGATGGTGATGGTGCCGTCGGCGTTGATGGTGTACTTGAAGAGCGAGGCTGCCGTGCCGCCGGGGGCGGCTGTCCAGTGGGCGTGCAGGCGGTGCGGCGCGTTCGTAATCAGCGGGCCGCCGCTCACGGCCTGGGCCGCGCCGGGCGCGAAACCGTTGAACCATCCCAGCAGCGTATAGCCGTTGCGGTTCGCGATTGGAAGCTGGCCGTACACGGCGGCGCAGAATTGGGTGACGATGCTGGTGCCGCCCGCGAATGCGCCGCCCGTGGCGTCGTACACGACCGGCACCCCGACCGTCGGCAGCGTGTAGTAGTACGTGACGCCGACCACCGGGTCGCCGGTGAAG
>JAHDSS010000382.1 GCA_018432565.1 Kiritimatiellia bacterium | reverse complement strand
CTCCGGCGCCGGCATGTCCGGCGTCCCGGCTTCCGCCTCACCCTGCGCCGGAGCGGCCATCGCCGCCGCCAGCCCCAGAATCAAGCACCATGTCATCCGTTTCATCGCTGCTCTCCTTTGATTCTCGGCCATCCTATCATCTCAATCCCCCGTCCTCAATTCCCATTTCGCCGCTTGCGCCCGGCCCCCGGCCATCCCTCCATAGCCATTATGCTTGTTATAACAACCATACTATGCTTGTTATAACATCCATAATTGGTGCCGGCTGTGTACAAGCGAACAAATAAACACCCGGCACTGCGAACGGTTCGGGTGTGATGAATGGGGATGGGAGGTGGGTCCGATCAGTCGCGGCCCACGCTGTGATAGGTGAAGCCCAGCGCGCGGATCTCCTCGGGATTGAAGATGTTTCGCCCGTCCACGATCACCGGGCAGGCCATGACCTCTTTGAGTTTCTTCAAATCCAGCTTTTTAACCTCGTCCCATTCGGTCAGGATCAGGACCAGATCGGCGCCTCTGGCGCATTCGTACAGATCCTGCACGCACTCGAGTTCGGGATGGATTTCCTTGAACTTGGCTTCGGCAACCGGATCCCAGGCGCGCAGCCGGGCCTTCATTTCCTGCAGTTTCGGCACGAAGTACAGGCTGGGGGCCTCGCGGACATCGTCGGTTTCGGGCTTGAAGGCCAGACCGAAAATCGCGATTGGCTTGTCCTGCACGACCCACAGTTCCTGCTTGATCTTCTTCATCACGTAGTCGCGCTGGGTCTTGTTGATCTGCTGGACCTCCTTGAGCAGCTTGAAATCAAATCCCAGGGCGTCGCCCAGCCGCACAAAGGCATCCACGTCCTTCGGGAAGCAGGAGCCGCCGTAGCCCACGCCGGCGCTGAGAAAGCGGGGGCCGATTCGAGGGTCCAGGCCCATGCCCTTCGCCACCTGGCCCACATCGGCCCCGGCCAGCTCGCACAGGCGCGCCACGGCGTTGATGTAGGAAATCTTCATGGCCAGGAACGAATTCGAGGCATGCTTGGTCAGTTCGGCGCTGGTCACGCTCATGCGCAGGAATTCGCCGCCGCCTTTTTCGAGAATCGGCTTGTAGATCTCCTCGAGGAGATCGCCGGCCCGCTGGCTTTCCACGCCCACGACAATGCGGTCGGGATGGGTGGCATCCTCGATGGCGGTCCCTTCGCGAAGGAATTCGGGGTTCGAGGCCACATCGAAATCAGTGTCTTCCCGCAGATATTTCAGGACGGTGCGCTTGAGGTGCTCGCTGGTCTTGGCGGGAACGGTGCTTTTTTCGACCAGCAGGCGGTAGCCGGTCATGTGCTCGGCCACCTGCCGGCCGACCTGCTCGACATAGGTCATGTTGGCCTCGCCGCCCACCCCCGGAGGCGTCCCCACCGCAATGAAGATGACTTCCGCAAACGCCGTGCCTTCGGCGATGGAGGTGCTGAATTTCAGCCGGCCGGCCTTGACGTTGCGTTCCACGATCTCGTCCAGACCGGGTTCGTAAATCGGCATCTCGCCGCGGTGCAGCATGTCAACCTTCTTCGGATCGTTGTCAATGCACAGCACTTCGTGCCCCGCATCCGAGAAACACGCTCCCGTCACCAACCCCACATAGCCCGTGCCGACCACTGAAATCTTCATGCTCTGTTCTCCTGGGGATCCTTGAATCGCGATGGAGGGCACGATAGGCAACCCGGCGGCTGAAATCAACCCTTTCCACGTAGCGGCCCGCGTTGCGGCCGCCCCCAAAAGCCCTTTTCATTTCCCCGGGGCTGTGGAACAATCCGCGCCATGAAAATCCAGCGCGCGCTTCTCAGTGTGTCCGACAAAACCGGGCTGGCGGACCTGGCCCGGGGCCTGGCCGGTCTCGGCGCCGAACTCCTGTCCACCGGCGGCACGGCGGCGGCGCTGCGCGAAGCCGGCGTGTCCGTGACGGACGTATCGGCGCATACCGGACATCCGGAAATCCTGGACGGCCGGGTCAAGACGCTGCATCCCAAGGTGCACGGCGGCATTCTGCAGCGCCGCGCCATCCCGGCCGATGCCGACACCTGCGCCCGGCTCGGCATT
>JAHDSS010000122.1 GCA_018432565.1 Kiritimatiellia bacterium | reverse complement strand
TATTCATAGCCGCGCCCAGCGGGCGCAGCTACAGCAAGGCGGATCGGTTGTAGCTGCGCCCGTTGGGCGCGGGGCTCAGGCGGATCGGTTGTAGCTGCGCCCGTTGGGCGCGGGGCTGTTGATTCAATTCCCGGCTCCATCGGGAACGGCTACACGAAAATGTCATACGTTCTAGCCGCCGCACACGACAGGAGCCGCGTGCCACGAAGACAACAGGACGTCCGGCTGTCATCCCGAGTCGCCACATTTGTCCCTCGTAGCGCGGGGCTCCCGTCCCGCGCGGATCCAACCAGCCGCACGCGACAGGAGCCGCGTGCCACGACGACAACAGGCTGTGCAACTGTCATCCCGAGCGGAATCGAGGGATCTCGGCATGATCCCGCCGGTTGGCCGTTGGGATGGGGCCGAGGTCCCGCGGCGGCGGCGGGACAAGTGATTTCGGCTCCGGCGCTGCGCGCCTTCGCTCAATATGACTCCCAAGGTGCACCTAATCGCAGATGCGCCCGCTTGACAGTTTAGTCCAATGTTGTATTATCCCGTCTTGAATCATGAAAACACGCCCCCCACCTGTCCGCATTCACCGCCGGGAGCCCCCCCCCTCCGGCCGCGTTCCCCCCGGCAGCATGCTGCCGCTGTGGCGGCGCATTCACGAAGAACTGATGATCCGCAGCCAGCAGTGGAACCTGCCGACCAACGCGGCCATGGTCCTCGTCCATCTGCACCTGCATCCCGACGAATCCGAACCGGCCGCCATGGCCGCCGCCAACTATTTTCCGCGCCAGACCATCACCTTCCTGCTCGATCTGCTCGAACGCAAGGGCCTCGCCGTCCGCAAACCCCACCCCAACGACCGCCGCCGCAAGCGCGTGGCCCTCACCCCCAAAGGCCGCCAAAAAGCCGAGGCCATGATCCAGGACATGATCCGCTTTGAATCCGACGCGCTCGCCCGTATCGAAGGCGTGGACCTGTCCCGGCTCCAGGATTTCCTGACCCGCTACGCCGACGCCCTCGCCGCCCAGAACGACCGGGACGCCAATCCCTGCAAGGAACCCTGACCATGCCGCCTGCCGCCCTGATCCGATCCGCCGCCCCGGCCCTGCTCGCCGCGCTTCTCCTCGCCGCCGGCTGCACCCGCTTCGATCCCGCCCGCGCCCGCCGCGACCACACCGCCGCCTTCACCTCGAACCTCGCCGCCCGCGTGGAGGCCGAACTCTCTCGCCCGCTCTCCCTCGACGACTGCCTCCGCATCGCCATCTCCAACAACTACGCCGTCCGCAAGGCCGACCTCGACCGCGAACTCTACCGCATCGGCAAAAACGTCGCCTTCACCGCCTTCCTGCCCAATGTCGCCGTCTCCGCCGGCTACAACGTCTATGAAAAGGAAATGCCGCAGCAGCATGAACGGCGCTTCGGCACCGCCGACCTGACCGCCGGCATGCCCGTCTTCATGCCGTCCACCTGGTTCCTCTATGCCGCCGCCCGCCACGGCTACGCCGCCGCCGGCGTCGCCGCCCGCTACGTCCGCCAGACCATCGTCCTGCAGACTTCCGTCCGCTATTACAACGTCCTGGTCCAGCTCGACACCATCACCGCGCTCGAAACCCAGCTCGAAGCCGCGCGCCAGACCGCCGACCGCGTCGGCGGGCTCGCCGACGAAGGCCTCGCCGCCCGCTGGGAAGGCGACCAGGCCCGCATGGCCGCCGACCTGCGCGAATCGGAACTGAACCAGGCCCGCCGGCAGCTCGCCGTCCTGCGCGGCGAATTGCTTCACGACCTCGGCCTCCCCCCCGACGCCCCGCTGGAACTCTCCGGCGATACCGGCGAACCCCGCCTGCCGCAGGGCGACCTGGAGGACCTCGTGCTGCAGGCCCTGGAAGTGCATCCCGAACTCGCCCTCGCCGACCGCCAGGTCGTCATCCAGGACCACCAGGTGCGGCAGGCGTTCTGCGACTTCCTCCCCACTATCTCCCTCTTCTCCACCGGCACCTGGACCGGCAACGATCTCGCCGCCCACGCCGAAAACTGGGTCTCCGGCTTCCATGGCGCCTGGACCCTCTTCGACGGCCTCGCCAACGTCGCCCGCTACCGCGCCGCCAAGGTCGAACGGCAGCAGACCCGGCTCGAGCGCGAAAACACCTTCCTCTCCGTCATGGTCGGCGTCGTTGCCGCCGATGCCGCCGTCCGCGACGCCGCCGAAACCGCCCGCATCCGCCGCCGCGCCTACGATGTCGCCGCCGCCAAGTGGGCCGACTACGACGCCAAGGCCCGCGAAGGCCTCCTGCCCCTCTCCGACGCCCTCGACGCCCGCGCCGCCATGGATCTCGCCCAGGTCGCCATGGTCCGCAGCCGCTACCAGGAACGCATCGCCATCGCCAACCTCGAACTGGCCATGGGCCTGACCCTTCTCCCCCAGGAAAACTCCGAACGGGAATAATACCGATTCTTATGGACAGCCATTTGAACCACAGAGGACACCGAGAACCACAGAGATTTCTGGTTTGGTCCTCTGTGAACCTCTGTGCCCTCTGTGGTTCATACGTCTTGAAAAAAAGGAACTGAACATGAAAGCCATCCTCCTCCCCCTCCTTGCTCTCGGCGTTCTTTCGGCCGGCTGCGGAAAAGCCCCGACCGAAGCCGCC
>JAHDSS010000064.1 GCA_018432565.1 Kiritimatiellia bacterium | reverse complement strand
TCGAACCCCGCGCCGTTGTCCCGCACGCAGACGATGATCTCGCCGCCCTCCCGGCGCGACGTCACTTCGATGCGGGCGTCTTCGCGCTTGCCGGTGTATTTCACCGCGTTGCCCAGCAGGTTGGCCAGCACCTGCCGCAGCAGCGACCGGTCGGCCTGCACCTCGGGCAGGTCGCCGATGACCCACTCGATCCGCCGCCCCCGGGTCTCCGGCTCCAGCTCCCGGCGGCATTCGTCCACCAGCGGCCCCAGCGCCACCGGCTCGATCCGCATCTGCGCCCGGCCCGTGCGCGAAAACGACAGCAGGTCGTCGATCAGTTCCCCCATCTTGCGCGCCGCCCCCGCGATCACCTCGATGTAGCGCGCGCCGGTCTCGTCGAGCTTGCCCTGAGCGTTGGCCTGCAGCAGCTGCACAAAGCCGGCCACGTGCCGCAGCGGCGCGCGCAGATCGTGCGACACCGAATAGGAGAACGCCTCGAGCTCCTTGTTGGCGGCCACCAGCGCTTCCTCGCTCTTGCGCAGCGACGCCTCCACGGCCCGGCGGCGGCGGATTTCCGCCGCCATGCGCCGGTTCCAGTACACAAACAGCCCCAGCAGCGCCAGCGTCCCCGCGGCGTACTTGTACAGCTTGCGGTAGTCAATCCGCTGCTCGTAGGTCACCGCCATCCATTTCCGGGCGATCGCCGCCTGCTCCTGCTCGTCCAGCCCCGCCAGCGCCTTCGATAGAATCTGCGCCAGGATCTTCGTGTCCCGGCGCACGGCGAAGGCCGGCTGATACACGAAGTCCAGCTCCCCGCCGACCTTGATCCGCGCGTGGCCGCCCCGCTGGATGTAGTGGCCGGTCACCAGCAGGCTCCCGACAAAGGCATCCAGCTCCCCGGATTCCAGCTGCTTCAGCGCCGTCGGCACGTCATAGACCGTCTGCACCCGCAGCCCCGTCACCCTGGCCTCCAGGGACTGTTCCAGGCCGTAGCCGATCACCGCCGCCACCTTCAGGCCCTTCAGGTCCTCCGCCCGCCCCACGTACGGCGTGTTTTCATGCGTGAAAATCGCCGTGGGCAGCGCCTGGTACGGCGGCGTGAATTCGATCTCCACCCGCCGCGCGCTGGCCTTGTTCAGCGACGTCAGCATGTCCACTTCCCCGTCGCGCAGCTTGGCCTGCGCCTGCCGCCACGACGGAACGGACACCGGACGGAACGTCACCCCCAGCGCCTTGCCGAACCGGTTGAGATATTCCCAGGCAATGCCCTGGAACTGGCCCGTGTGGTCCGTGAACTCCAGCGGCGCCCAGCGCGGATTGCTCCCCACCCGGATCACCGGATGCGCCTCCAGCCACCGGCGCTCCTCCGGCGAGAGCTGGATCCACGCCAGTTCGGCCATCTCGTGCCAGTCCCGCCCTCCCCAGCGCTCGTACAGCCCCTGCACCGCCTCCGTCGGCAGCGAGGCCAGCGCCGCGTTCAGCACCTCCGCCAGTTCCGGCAGCTCCGGCCGCACCCCGATGGCCGACAACGAATCAATCTCCCAGGCCGCCCCCTGGAGCTGCAGGTCCGAGAGCATGTCCCGCGCCAGCACCCAGGCCGCCACCGCCCGGCTGCCCACGAACGCATCGGCCTGCCCCGCCGATACCGCCGCCAGCGCCTCGCGGACATCCCCGAACTCCGCCAGCCGGAGGCCCGGCCGGTTCCGGCGCAGATGCTCCGTCGCCGGGAATCCCGCCGCCACCGCCGCCGTGCGGCCCTCCAGGCTTTCCAGCGAACCATGCTGCTCGCCCCCCCGGCGGCCGACAATCACGTTTGGAATGTTCGCGTACGGCTTGGTATGCAGCCGGGGCCCTCCGCCCGCCGGCGAATCCTCCATCAGCGCATCCAGCCTCCCGGCCTTCCACTCCGCCTCCAGCCCGGCGCGCGCCCCGGGCACCACCTCGATCCGGCCTTCCAGCCGTTCGTTCAGCAGGTCCAGCAAATCCGGCGCCAGCCCCTGCAGTTCGCCCGACGCATCCGCAAACGCCATCGGCGGGGCGTTGTCCGGCACGCCGATGCGGATCGAATCCCGCGCCTCCAGCCAGGCCCGCGCCTTCGGCGACGGCTCGAAGCGTCCGCCCGCGCGGCTGGACAGCACAAACCATTTCGCCCGCAGCGCCCGCCCCCGCCGCCGCAGCACCTCGTCCAGCAGACGGTTCAGCATCCCCGCCAGTTCCGGGCGATCCGCACGCACCCCGAGGCACAGCGCCGACGGCGCCTCGTCGAGCCGCCCCTGCAGATGCAGATTCGACAGCATTTCGCGTTCCATCAGATGCAGCGCCACCGCCCGGTTGACGGCAAAGGCCACCGCCTGCCCCCGCGCCACCGCATCCAGCGCCTCCGCCGCCGTCGCATGCGGCTTGCGGCGCACCTTGGGATGGTTTTCCTTGAACCAGGCCTCCAGGGCCGATCCCTTGACCACCGCCAGCGCGCTGCCGCGCAGCATCTCCGCCGTCCGGTAGTAGCGCGAATCGCGCTTGCCCACGATGACCGCCGGCACCTCCAGATAGGGACGGCTGAACACCAGCTGCGCATCCAGCCCGCCGCCCGGCACCGCATCCATCACCCCGTCCAGCTCCTTGCGCCCCAGCCGGTCCGCCAGCTCCGCCGCGGTTCCCGCCTGCAGCCGGATCCTCCCCCCCAGCCGCTGGTTCATCGCGTCCAGCACATCCGCCCCAAGCCCCGCCGGACGGCCGTCCGGCCCCGTGAAATGCAGCGGCGGAGAATCCACCGGCACCCCGATCACAATCTCCGGATTCGCCGCCAGCCAGGCCTGTTCCGCCTCCGTCAGCGAAAACGAAGGGCCGGCGCCGAACGCCGCCGCCGCCAGCAGCATCCACGCCGCCAGCCCGCTCTGCCACCGCCTCTTCATCCGCGCGACACTCTCACGAACTCATCGTAGCCATGCCCCCGCCGAATTCCAATTCTTTTTCCGGGTGCCTTTCCGGGTGCCGGCCGGGCGGGTTGTCTCGGTTATAATTATAACCGAGACAGTTTGCCGGCGGGGAGCGAGCCGGATTTTCGGGATTTTCCACGGCATGGAAAAAGTTGCGGCGGGTTTTCCACGCTATGGAAACTATTTTTCCACACCGTGGAAAATCCGGATTCTGGGTTGTGCTGGGCGCCTCTGCGATTCGGGATGACAGCCAGGACAGCCGGACCAGCCGAAACCACGAATCACACGAATCACACGAAAGATAAATCGAGGGTCTGTTATTCACCCCATTCTCTGTGCCCCTCTGTACTACTATCCATCCACTTCTTGTTGTTCATGCACGTTTTGCGTTCCAACACATTGCCCACATACAAGTTGAGATGCTCATTTTTATAGGCAAGCCAAACATAAACCCTCATGGCCACCAAAAACACCAAAAGACACAAAGACTACATCGCATTGGTTGTTGATTTCCATTCAAGGCTCCCCTTTTTGTGGCTTCTCGTGTTTTTCGTGGCCCTGCTCCTTTGGTTGCGGCTCCACCCCTCTGTACTATCTGGCCACTAATTCATTTTCGGGCTTGCTGTTAACCTGTCATGTTTTCCTGTTGTTTCCTGTTTTCCTGCTTATCCCCCTCTCCATTTTCATGAGTTCTGATTAATTTGGTTGCGGCTTTGCCGCGCTGTGGCCCTCTGTGGTTTATTCCGGCTGCGGATCGGGACTGCCCAACCACGAAAACACAAAAGCGCGAAGCGACCGATTGTCCAAAATATAGTTATTGCAATAACTATAATTTTTCGGGCGACTTCCTGATGCAAACGCATAGGCAATTTACCCCCCCCCTTCCCCGCGGCGGCGCTATCCGCCGAACCAGTGGCGCAGGGGCGGGAGCAGGTGGCGCACGCTGTCCCGGTAGATCAGCAGGAGAAACAGCGCGATGAACAGGACGGCGAAAACGTTGGCCAGGGCGTTGACCACCCGGGGCGGCGGCGGACGCCGGACGATCCATTCGTAGAGATTCATCACGACATGGCCGCCGTCGAGAATCGGCACCGGCAGCAGATTGAGAATGGCCAGATTGACGTTGAGCAGGCCCGTGAACCAGATGGCGAGCACGAAGCTGGATTTGACCATCAGCCAGAGCATGATCAGAATCAGCACCGGCCCGCCGACGGCGCCCGCGGCCGCCCCGGAGGTGGCCGGCGTCGTCAGCGCCCCCAGAAAACGGAAAATGCTCCCGGCATGGCTCTTGACCTGCGCCCAGGGCGTCGGATGCGTCCGGGTCGCGTAATCCAGGTCGCTCAGGGTGTTGAACTCAATGCCGATCAGCCGCCGGCCGCTGTCTTCGTCGAAGGTGGATTCGACCGCGGCGGCGACTTCCTGTCCGCCGCGCAGCACGACGATTTCGGCGGGGCGCGCCCCGGCGGCTTCCACCAGCTGGCTGAGATGGGCCCGGCTGTAGATCTGCCGGCCGTCGTAGCGGAGAATCTGATCGCCGGGCCGCAGCCCCGCGGCCTCTGCGCCGGACCCGGGCATCAGGGCGGCGACATGGCAGGGGGCCAGGCCGTCCAGCCCGGGCAGCATCCGCAAGCCGACCTCGGAGGCTTCCAACTCAAGGGCGACATCGCGCCCGCTGCCGGCCGGCGCGCGCACGCGCAGCGTCACGGCATCGGCCGGGGCCAGCGCGACTCCTTCCGCCAGTTCGAGCCACGAGGCGACCGGACGCCCGTTGAGCGCCAGAATTTCATCGCCGGGCGCCAGCCCCGCGGCGGCGGCGGCGCTGTCCGCTTCGACAAACCCGATGACGGCGCTGCGTTCCTGCAGCGACGACGGCTTGCCGGCGATCCACACCACCGTCGCCAGCAGAAAGGCAAAGACGACGTTCCCCGCCGCGCCGGAAACGGACACGATGATTTTCTTCCACGGCGCCACGCGGGGAAGGATGCGGGGTTCGGGGTTCAGGGGTCGGGATTCAGCCCCCTCCACCCCTGAACCCTGTCCCCTGTTGTCTCCTGCCCCCTGTCCCCTGTCCCCTGTCTCCTGTCCCCTGTCCCCTGTCTCCTGTCCCCTGTCCCCTGTCTCCTGTCCCCTGTCCCCTGCCCCCTGTCCCCTGTCTCCTGTCTCCCTTCCCTCCAGGAACGAGTTCGGATCCATCTGCGGCAGGGCGACATAGCCGCCGAAGGGGATGGCGCCGATTTTCCAGACCGTCGCGCCGAATCGGCGCTTCCACAGCGCGGGCCCCATGCCGATGGAAAACACGTCCGCCGCCATGCCCAGCGCGCGCGCCGCGAGGAAATGCCCGAGCTCGTGGACGAAGATGCTCAGGCTGAACAGCAGGACAATGGCGAGGATGGGAAGAAGGAACATGGTCAATCCTTTGGGTATTCAGAATTCAGGATTCAGGATTCAGAATCGGTGTTCGAACGGGTTTTCATTCTGACTCCAGAATTCTGTTTCCTGGCTCCTGTTTCTCAGGCGACCAGCCTGAGAAACAAATACACCCCCGGGGCGGTGAAGAGGATGCTGTCGAGGACGTCGAGGGTGCCGCCCATGCCGGGGACGATGCCGCCGGAATCCTTGACGGCGGCCGCGCGCTTGAAGAGCGATTCGACGAGGTCGCCGACGACGGCGCAGACGGAGAGAAAGACGCCGAGGGGGATGGCGCGCAGGGGGGTCAGGCCCAGGCGGCCGAGGGGATAGGCGGAGAATTCGAGACCCCACACCAGCAGCGTGCCGGCGAGCGTGCCGATGACGATGCCGCCGAACACGCCTTCCCACGACTTGGCGGGCGAAATGCGCGGAATCAGCTTGTGGCGGCCGAGCACGCACCCGATCAGATAGGCGCCGATGTCCGTGAACTTGGCCGCGAACACGGCGTAGAGCAGCAGCCAGCGGCCCGGCCAGTAGATGCCCTCGAACGCCGCCGGACGCCCGAACAGGATCAACTTGCCCATGAAACTCCACAGCAGACCGATGTACAGCACGCCGAACAGCGTCCCGCCGATCGTCTGCAGCGGGGCCGGATTGTCCTTCTGCGGAAACTGGCGCAGGAAAATGCCGATCACGATCAGAAACAGGACAACGGCATCCCAGGCGCCGTCGGCGCCGTGTCCGGTGCGCCAGCCGGCGAACCAGGTGACCCCCACGAGCGCCACGCAGCCAAGGACGCCGTAGCGGTCGAAGTTCGGGATGCCGGCGGCGGTCATCAGCTGGTAGAACTCGAGGGCCATGACCGCAGCCAGCGCGGCCAGAATGAACGGCGCGGCCACGTCGGGCATCAGGAAGAACACCGTGAACAGAACGGCGGCGATGGAAAAACCGCTGACGAGGCGGTGCTTGATGGCGGGAAGGTTCACGAGGGGGCTCCAAAGCGGCGCTGGCGCCGCGAGTATTCGGCCAGGGCTTCCGCGAACTGGGGCTCGCGGAAGTCCGGCCAGAGGGTGTCGGTGAAGTAGAACTCGGCGTAGGAGAGTTCCCAGAGCAGGAAATTGCTGAGGCGCAGCTCCCCGCTGGTGCGGATCATCAGATCCGGATCGGGCACGTCGGGCAGGTACAGATGGCGCGAAATCACCGTTTCATCCACCGCCTCGGGCTCCAGCTCGCCGGTTTTGACCTTGCGGGCGATGGCGCGGACGGCATCCATGATCTCGGTGCGGCCGCCGTAGCTCAGGGCCAGGATCAGATGCCAGCGGGTGTAGGCCTTCGTGGCCTCCATCACGCGCTCCAGCTCGGTCCGAACGGACCGGGGAAGGTCCTCGATGCGCCCGGTCACGCGCAGGCGTACCTGGTTCTCGTGCAGCTCGTGTTCGTCCTTTTTCAGGAACGTCTTCAGCAGCGACATCAGCCCGCCGACTTCGTCCTTGGGCCGCACCCAGTTTTCGGTGCTGAAGGCGTACACAGTGAGATATTCCACGCCGTGGTCGCGGCAGGCGCGCAGCACCGCGCGCAGCGACTCCGCCCCGGCGCGGTGGCCGAACAGCCGGGGCCGGCCGCGCTGTTTCGCCCAGCGGCCGTTGCCGTCCATGATGACGGCGACATGGCGCGGGATGCAGACGGCGGTTTCCCGGGCGCCGGTCATCGGGGCATCTCCCGAAACAGGGTGTCGGCGCGGCGCGGGCCGAGCGAGAGAATGCCGGCGGGCGCGCCGGTGACGTCTTCGAGGCGGGCGATGTAGCGCCGGGCGGCGTCGGGCAGGTCGTCGAAGCGGGCCGCGCCGCGGGTGGAGGTGCGCCAGCCGGGCCACTCCTCGTACACGGGCCGGCAGCGGGCCACCTCGCGGACGTTGGCGGGGAAGTGCTCGATGCGGCGGCCGTCCAGCTCGTAGGCGGTGCAGATTTTCAGCGTCTCGAAGCCGTCCAGCACGTCGAGCTTGGTCAGCGCCCATTCGTCCACGCCGCAGGTCATGACGGCGTGACGGGCCACCACGGCATCGAACCAGCCGCAGCGGCGCGGGCGGCCCGTGGTCGCGCCGAATTCGCGCCCGACGCGCCGCAGTTCTTCGCCGTCGGCGTCGTGCAGCTCGGTGGGGAACGGCCCCTCGCCCACCCGGGTGGTGTAGGCTTTCAGCACGCCGACCACGCGGTCCATGCGGTTGGGCGGCACGCCGGAGCCGGTGCTGGCGCCGCCGCTGCCGGCGTTGGAGCTCGTCACGAACGGGTACGTGCCGAAATCAATGTCGAGCAGGATGCCCTGCGCGCCCTCGAACAGGATGTGCTCGCCCGCGCGGACGGCGGCATGCAGCAGCGGCACGGTGTCGCACACCAGCGGGCGCAGCGTCTCCATCGCCTGCTGCACGGCGGCCAGCACGTCGTCATAGTCCGCCACCGGCGCGCCCAGCGCGGCCAGCGCGCGGTTCTTTTCCTCCACCCGCGCCTTCAGCAGCGCGGGGAATTCCGGATCGACCAAGTCGGCCATGCGCAGGCCGAAGCGCGCGGCCTTGTCGCTGTAGGCCGGGCCGATGCCGCGCTGCGTCGTGCCGATCTGGTCGCCCTTGGCGCGGCGCGCCTCGCCCTGCGCGTCGAGCATCCGGTGGTACGGAAAGACCACGTGGGCGCGGTCGCTGATGAACAGGCGGCCCTCCACCGGAAAGCCCCGCGCCGCCACGCCCTGGATTTCCTCGACCAGCGCGACGGGATCCAGCACGACGCCGTTGCCGATGACGCAGCGCTTGCCTTCGTGCAGGATGCCGGAGGGCACCAGGTGCAGCACAAAACGCTCCTCGCCCACCTCCACCGTGTGGCCCGCGTTGTTGCCCCCCTGCGCGCGCACCACCCAGTCCACGCGCTCGGTCAGCACGTCAATGATCTTGCCTTTGCCTTCATCGCCCCACTGGGCGCCGATCAGAATGGTCGTGGACATGGGGAAGTCCTTTCAGGGGTCAGGGGACAGGAGACAGGGGACAGGAGAGCCGAGGTCCGGGGCCCGGAAAAGGGCATCGGTTTTCCACCGTGTGGAAAAATAGTTTCCATGGCGTGGAAAACTTCATGAAAAATTTTCCATGGCGTGGATAAAACGGGGGTGAATTTTCCACAGCGTGGAAAAAAGTTTTCCACGGCGTGGAAACCCGCACCCATTCTTCCGCCATTCCATCATTCCAGTCTTCCATCCTTCCTCATCCCCCGCCGCCGTAGTAATCCCGGTACCATTCGACGAATCGGGCGATGCCGGTTTCGAGGGGGGTGGCGGGGGCGAAGCCTACGTCGCGGCGCAGGTCTTCGACATCGGCGCAGGTGGCGGCCACGTCGCCGGGCTGCATGGGCAGGTTGCGGCGCACGGCCTTCCGGCCCAGGACGTCTTCAATGACGGCAATGAATCGGTCCAGTTCGACGGGGGTATGGTTGCCGATGTTGTACACGCGGTAGGGCGCGGGGCTGGTGCCCGGATCGGGCGCGGCCGGATCAAACGCCGGATCGGGTTCGGCGATGCGGTCGGCGGTGCGCACGACGCCCTGGACAATGTCGTCGATGTAGGTGAAGTCGCGGCGCATGCGCCCGTGGTTGTACACGTCAATGGGTTCCCCGGCGAGGATGGCCCTGGTGAACTTGAACAGCGCCATGTCGGGGCGGCCCCACGGGCCGTATACGGTGAAGAAGCGCAGGCCGGTGGTCGGCAGGCCGTAGAGGTGCGAATAGGTGTGGGCCATCAGCTCGTTGGCCTTCTTGGTGGCGGCGTAGAGCGAGACGGGATGGTCCACGTTGTCGTGCACCGAAAACGGGAAATGCGCGTTGAGACCGTACACGGAGCTGCTGGAGGCATAGGCCAGGTGCGGGGTCTTCGCGTGGCGGCAGGCCTCGAGAATGTGCAGGAAGCCGACGAGGTTGCTCTGGACGTAGGAGCCGGGATTCGTCAGCGAATAGCGCACGCCGGCCTGCGCGGCCAGGTGGATCACCCGGTCGAAGGGCTTGCCGGCAAACAGCGCCTTCACCGCGGAGTCGTCGGCCAGGTCGCCCCGGACGAACGCAAAGCCGTCGCGGGCGCGGAGGCGGGCGAGCCGGGCCTCCTTGAGCGTCACGTCGTAGTAGTCGTTGAGGTTGTCGAAACCCGTGACGGTGTCGCCGCGGTCGAGCAGCGCCCGGGCGACGTGGAAGCCGATG